>JBAWHI010000543.1:0-2845 GCA_049593675.1 Nocardioides sp. | reverse complement strand
GGCCACGGACGCGGCCGACCTCGACGACGCCGAGCTCGAGGCGGCCCTGGCGCGACACCCGCGGATCGGCGAGCGGGCCGGGGCGGGCCACGACGCGGCGTACTCCTCCCGGGAGCAGGCGGGCGTCGACAGCTCCGACACCGACCTCGCCACCCGGCTCGCCGACGGCAACCGGGCCTACGAGCAGCGGTTCGACCGGGTCTTCCTGATCCGGGCCGCAGGTCGCGACGCGACCGAGATCCTGGCCGAGCTCGAACGACGGTTGGGCAACGACGACCGCGCCGAGCGGTCCGAGACCATCGCCCAGCTGCGTGAGATCGCGCTGCTGCGCATCGACCAGGTGGTCGCGGCCACCGAGGAGGCGCACTGACATGGCGACCCTGAGCACCCACGTCCTCGACACGAGCCGAGGGCTCCCGGCCTCCGGTGTCCGAGTCGCGCTCGAGTCGGACGCGGGATCCGCGCTCGGCGAGGGCGTCACGGATGCCGACGGCCGGGTCTCGGCCATCGGGCCCGACGTGCTGGCCCCGGGTGCGTACACCCTGCGCTTCGACACCGGGGCCTACTTCACGCGGGTCGGTGCCGCTGCGTTCTATCCGGAGGTCGCGGTGAGCTTCGTCGTCGATGCGGACCAGCACTTCCATGTCCCGCTGCTCCTCAGCCCGTTCGGCTACTCCACCTACCGTGGCAGCTGAGGTCCTCCTCCGCGCCGCCCGTGCGGTCGTCGACGGCCGGGAGACGCCGGTCGCCGTCCGGGTCCGCGACGGTGTGGTCGTCGGGCTCGAGCCACGCGATGCGCCCGCCCACGGCGCGGAGGTCGTCGAGCTCGCCTCCGACGAGGTGCTGCTTCCCGGCCTGGTCGACACCCATGTGCACGTCAACGAGCCCGGACGCACCGAGTGGGAGGGGTTCGCCAGCGCCACCCGGGCAGCCGCAGCAGGTGGGGTGACGACGATCGTGGACATGCCGCTCAACAGCATCCCGCCCACGGTCACGGTGGCGGCGCTGGAGCAGAAGCGGGCCGTCGCTCGTGATCAGGTCTGGGTGGACACCGGCTTCTGGGGCGGGGCCGTCCCGGGCAACCTGGCCGACCTCGGCCCCCTGCACGACGCCGGCGTCTTCGGGTTCAAGTGCTTCCTGCTGGACTCCGGGGTCGAGGAGTTCCCCGAGCTGTCGCCGTCGGAGCTCGTGGACGCGATGACCGAGACCGCACGGCTGGGTGCACTGCTGATCGTGCACGCCGAGGACGCCGACGCCCTCGAGACCTGCGCGCACGGACCGACGTACGCCGGCTTCCTGGCCAGCCGCCCCGACGCTGCCGAGGAGCGGGCCATCGGTCTGGTCCTCGACACCGCCGCGAGCACCCGCGGCCGGGCCCACATCGTCCACCTCAGTGCGGCCGGCGCCGTCGCCGGACTGCGTGCCGCCCGCACGGCGGGCACCGACGTCTCCGTCGAGACCTGCCCGCACTACCTGCACTTCGACGCCGCGGAGATCCCCGACGGTGCCACCGACCTGAAGTGCTGCCCGCCGATCCGGGACGCCGCCAACCGCGAGGCGCTCTGGACGGCGCTCGAGGAGGGGGACATCGACTTCGTGGTCAGCGACCATTCGCCGTGCACGTCGGAGCTCAAGCGCCGCGAGACCGGCGACTTCGCCGCCGCGTGGGGCGGCATCGCGTCGCTCCAGCTCGGGCTCTCCGTCGTCTGGACCACCGCCCGTGAGCGAGGGCTCGGTCTGGCCGACGTCGTGGGCTGGATGTCCACCGCGCCGGCGCGTCGTGTCGGCCTGGCCGGCAAGGGCGCGATCGCCATCGGCGCGGATGCGGACCTGTGCGTCTTCGCGCCCGACGAGGCGTTCGTCGTCGACGTCGCGCGCCTGCACCACAAGAACCCCGTCTCGGCCTACGCCGGGCGTACGCTCACCGGCACGGTGCGCCAGACGTGGCTGCGCGGCGTACCGATCGACCTGGACGCCCCGGCCCGCGGGCGCCTGCTGAGGAGGGCTCGATGAGCTACTGGACACCGACCGGCGGGCTGCCCGCCCAGACGGACCTCACCACCGACCGAGCGGTGTTCACCGAGGCGTACGCCGTCCTGCCGCGAGGCACGATGCGCGACATCGTCACCAGCCGGTTGCCGCACTGGCACGACACCCGGCTGTGGGTGCTCGCCCGGCCGTTGTCGGGCTTCGCCGAGACGTTCTCCTGGTACGTCGTGGAGGTTGCGGCCGGCGGCGGATCCGACCGTCCCGAGGGTGACGCCGATGCCGAGGGCGTGCTGTTCGTGGTGTCCGGCCGGCCGACGCTCACCGTCGACGGCGCCGAGCACCGGCTCGAGCCCGGGAGCTATGCGTTCCTCCCGCCGGGCTCGGCCTGGTCACTCCACAACCCGCAGGCGCAGAACGCGACGTTCCACTGGATCCGCAAGGCCTACGAGCCGGTCGAGGACATCGACGTCCCGGAGGCCTTCGTCACCCATGAGCGCGACGTGGCACTCGAGCCGATGCCCGGCACCGACGGCGCCTGGGGGACGCAGCGGTTCGTCGACCCCCTCGACGTCCGTCACGACCTGCACGTCAACATCGTCTCCTTCGAGCCCGGAGGTGCGATCCCGTTCCCGGAGACGCACGTGATGGAGCACGGTCTCTATGTGCTCGAGGGCAAGGCGGTCTACCTGCTCAACAAGGACTGGGTCGAGGTGCAGGAGGGCGACTTCATGTGGCTGCGCGCCTTCTGCCCCCAGGCCTGCTACGCCGGTGGACCCGGCCGGTTCCGCTACCTGCTGTTCAAGGACGTCAACCGCCACCCCCGGCTCCGCCTCGGAATGTGACCGCGGTCACGTAG
>JBAWHI010000542.1:0-8448 GCA_049593675.1 Nocardioides sp. | reverse complement strand
AGCGCGAGCGGGAGGTGATGCGGCTGATCGCCCGCGGCTACGCCTACAAGGAGGTCGCGAAGGAGCTGTTCATCTCGATCAAGACCGTCGAGACCCACATGTCGAGCGTGCTGCGCAAGCTCCAGCTGTCCTCACGCCACGAGCTGACCCGCTGGGCCTCGGACCGCAGGCTGCTGTAGGCGTTTCGCCGCGGAGGACGGTGGGTACGCCACGCGAGTGACGGCCACCGACGAACAGATCCACGACCCCGGGTCCGGCGACGCCGAGACCGGGCTGAAGCGCTCGATCACGGGCCGCCAGCTGTTCTTCTACACCCTCGGCGACGTCCTCGGATCCGGCATCTACGTCCTGATCGGACTGGTCGCGGCGGCGGTGGGAGGCGCGTTCTGGATCGCGTTCGCGGTCGGCGTCACGATCGCGACGATCACGGGCAGCGCCTACGCGGAGCTGGTGACGAAGTACCCCAAGGCCGCCGGCGCTGCGCTGTACGTCAACAAGGCGTTCGGCAGCAAGGCGCTCGCGTTCCTGGTCACCGTCTCGTTCCTGTCGGCGAGCTTCGCAGCAGCGGGCTCCCTGGCGAGCGGGTTCGCGGCGTACTTCGCGGAGCTGTGGCCCGGGCCGTCGACCCTGCTGGTGATGATCCTCTTCATCGTGGCTCTCTCGGTCGTGAACTTCATCGGCATCACCGAGTCGGTGGTGATCAACATGCTGATGGCGTTCGTGGAGATCGCCGGCCTGCTGATCATCCTGCTCACCGGCATCTGGTACCTCGTGGAGGGCGACCCCGACTTCTCGACCCTGGTCGAGTTCGACACCGGCGGCACGAGTCCGGCGCTGGCGATCCTCGCCGGTGTCGCGCTCTCCTTCTTCGCGATGACCGGATTCGAGAACACGGCGAACGTCGCCGAGGAGACCGTCGACCCCTACAAGGCGTTCCCGCGGTCGCTGATCGGCGGCATGGCCGTCGCGGGCGTGGTCTACGTGCTGGTGTCGATCACCGCCGCCCTCACCGTCGACACCAAGAGCCTCGCCGGCTCCGACGCCGCCCTCCTCGAGGTGATCAAGCAGGGGATCCTCCCGGTCTCGACCGACGCGATGACCACCGTGTTCGCCGTGATCGCGATGATCGCGATCACCAACACCACGCTGGTCGCGGTCGTGACCCAGCCTCGGATCCTCTACGGCATGGCCAACGAGGACGTCGTCCCGGCGGTGTTCCAGCGGTTGCACGCCGGACGGCGCAGCCCGTGGGTGGGCCTGCTGTTCAGCGGCGTCATCGTGGTGGCGCTCCTGGTGGTCGGCACGCTGCTGACCCAGGCCGGGTCCGGGCTCGACCTGGTGGCGCGACTCGCCACGGTGACCGTCCTGTTCCTGCTCTTCATCTACGCCCTGGTGATCGTCTCGGCGCTCAAGCTGCGCGGCCAGGACGAGGACGAGCGGACCTTCCGCGCCAACACCCCGCTGCTGGTCGTCGGTCTGGTCGGCAACGTCGCGATCTTCTGCTGGTCGGTCTACGACGACCCGACCTCGCTGCTCTGGTGTGCCGGGCTCGTGGCGGTGGGTCTGGTGCTCTTCCTGGTCGAGTACCTGTTCGGCAGGGACGACCGTCCGGAGGGTGCCGAGAGGGGAGACCCGAGCCTCAAGTCCTGAGCCGGGCTCCCTAGGCTGGGGCCATGGACTTCCTGCGCCAGCTGCTTCTCGTGCTGCACCTGCTCGGTTTCGCCGCCCTCTTCGGGGGCCTGCTGGTGCAGGCTCGGACCCCGGAGAAGTCGGTCAACTCCCTGATGCGCGACGGCATCGGCACCGCGTTCCTCGCGGGTCTGCTGCTGGTCGGCGTGCTCGAGTCCGGCGACGGCGACGTCAACCACGCCAAGGTCGCGGTCAAGGGCGTGATCGGGCTGGTTCTGCTGGTGCTGATCATGGCCAACACGCGCAAGCCGAGCATCTCGAACGGCCTGTGGGCGTTGCTGCTGGCGCTCACGGTGGCGAACGTCTGCGTCGCTGTCTTCTGGAGCTCGGCGCACGTCTAGTTCGGCGCAGGTCTGAGGTTTCAGGCTATTCTCAGGTGGCACGGTGACACCAGGAGACGCCATTCCGGCCGACAGCGCGAGCTGAACGGGGGCGGGGATCTCGGGAGGCAGCTCCTTCCCCCGACCGCGCCGACGAACGCTGGAGACCATGTCCTCGCTGCCCCGATCTGGCCTATTCATCGATGGAGAGTGGCGCGACGCCGCCGACGGCGCCACCCGTGAGATCCGCTGCCCCGCCGACGGATCACCCGTCGTCACCGTGCCCGAGGGGCACGCCGAGGACGCCGCGGCCGCGGTGTTCGCTGCTCGCTCGGCGTTCGACAACGGTCCGTGGCCCCGCACGCCCGCACCGGAGCGGGCGGCGCTGCTGCACCGCCTGGCCGACCGGCTCGAGGCCGAGAAGGACGAGGTGGCCCGGCTCGAGTCGCTGGACACGGGCAAGCGGTTCGTCGAGTCGCAGATCGACGTCGACGACATCGCCGCGGTGTTTCGGCACTTCGCCTCCCTCGCCCAGGCCGACGCCGGACGGGTCGTCGACCCCGGCGTGCCCGACGTGGCCAGCAGGGTGGTGCACGAGCCGATCGGCGTGTGCTCACTGATCACCCCGTGGAACTACCCGCTGCTGCAGACCTCGTGGAAGGTCGCGCCGGCGCTGGCCGCGGGCAACACCTTCGTGCTGAAGCCGAGCGAGCTCACCCCCTCCACGGCGATGTGGCTGGTCCACACGCTGAGCGACATCGGGCTGCCCGACGGCGTCGCCAACCTCGTGCTCGGCGCGGGTGACCGGGTGGGCCCGACGCTCACCGAGGCTCCGGAGGTCGACCTGGTCTCGTTCACGGGCGGCATCGTCACCGGGCGCCGGATCATGGCCTCCGCGGCGCCGACGGTGAAGCGCCTTGCTCTCGAGCTGGGCGGCAAGAACCCCAACATCGTCTTCGCCGACGCCGACCTCGACGCCGCGATCGACAACGCGCTCACCGCCGTCTTCCTCGACTCCGGCCAGGTGTGCTCGGCAGGGGCCCGCCTGATCGTCGAGGACACCGTGCACGACCAGGTCGTCGACGAGCTCGTCCGCCGTGCGCGCGACATCCGGCTCGGCGGCCCCTTTGACGCCGACGCCGAGACCGGGCCCCTGATCTCGGCGTCGCACCGCGAGAAGGTGGAGGCCTACGTCGCGGCCGGGATCGCCGAGGGCGCCACGCTCCGCTGCGGCGGCGTGCGACCCGAGGGTGCCGGCTATCCCGCCGAGCTGGCGGACGGGTTCTACTACCCGCCGACGATCCTCGACGACTGCTCCGCCGACATGTCCTGCGTGCAGGACGAGTCCTTCGGTCCCGTCCTGACCGTCGAGCGCTTCACCGGTGCTGACGCGGAGGCACGGGAGGAGGCGGCCGTCTCGGTCGCGAACGACACGATCTACGGCCTGGCCGGCGCGGTGTGGACCGAGAACGCCGGGCGTGCCGAGCGCGTCGCCTCGCGGCTGCGGCACGGCACGATCTGGATCAACGACTACCACCCCTACGTCGCCCAGGCCGAGTGGGGCGGGTTCAAGCAGAGCGGCATCGGCCGCGAGCTCGGGCTCGCCGGGCTCGAGGAGTACCGCGAGTCCAAGCACATCTGGCACAACACCCGGCCGGCCCGAGCCGGCTGGTTCGCCGACCGCCGGCGCGCCGACGAGCAGGAGGACGACCAGTGACCGAGCAGCGCTACGACTACGTCATCGTCGGCGGCGGCTCGGCCGGCTGCGCCCTCGCCAACCGGCTGTCCGCCGATCCCGCGACGAAGGTCCTCGTGCTCGAGGCCGGCCGCAGCGATGCCCGGCTGGACCCGTTCATCCACATGCCCGCCGCGCTGCCCTACCCGATCGGCAACCGGCTCTACGACTGGAAGTACGAGTCGGAGCCCGAGCCACACATGGGCGGGCGCCGGGTCTACCACGCGCGCGGCAAGGTGCTGGGCGGGTCGTCCTCGATCAACGGGATGATCTTCCAGCGGGGCAACCCCCTGGACTACGAGCGCTGGGCCGCCGATCCGGGCATGGAGCAGTGGGACTACGCCCATGTCCTGCCGTACTTCAAGCGGATGGAGACCCGCACCCTGGCCGACGGGACCATCGGTGCTGACGCCTGGCGCGGCGGTGCCGGTCCGTTGGTGCTCGAGCAGGGTCCGGCTACCTCGCCGCTGTTCAACGCCTTCTTCGAGGCTGCCCAGCAGGCCGGGCACCCGCTGACCGACGACGTGAACGGCTATCGGCAGGAGGGGTTCGCGCGCTTCGACCGCAACGTGCACCGCGGCCGCCGACTCTCCGCTGCCCGCGCCTACCTGCACCCGGTGATGAAGCGTCCGAACCTCACCGTGCACACGCTGTCCATGGTCACCGGTCTGCGGAGCCAGGGCTCCCGGGTCACCGGCGTCGACTACCTGCGCGGCCACCGCCTGCACCGCAGCGTGGAGGCCGGCGAGGTCATCCTCTGTGGGGGTGCGATCAACTCACCGCAGCTGCTGCAGCTTGCGGGTATCGGCCCCGCGGACCACCTGCGCAGCCTCGGCATCGACGTGGTCGCCGACCTGCCCGGCGTCGGGGCGAACCTCCAGGACCACCTCGAGGTCTACATCCAGCACGCCGCCAAGCAGCCGGTGTCGATCGCCCCGTGGCTCAAGCACCGGCACAAGCCCCGGATCGGTGCGGAGTGGCTGTTCGGCCGGCGCGGGGTGGGCGCCTCGAACCACTTCGAGGCGGGCGGCTTCATCCGCTCCAACGACGACGTCGAGTACCCCAACCTGATGTTCCACTTCCTCCCGATCGCGATCCGCTACGACGGGTCGAAGCCGGCTGCCGAGCACGGCTACCAGGTGCACATCGGACCGATGTACTCCGATGTCCGGGGCTCGCTGAAGATCAAGAGCCGCGACCCCCTCGAGCACCCCGCCCTCCAGTTCAACTACCTCTCGACCGAGGCCGACCGGCGCGAGTGGATCGAGATGGTCCGCAAGGCACGCGAGATCCTCGAGGCGCCGGCGTTCGCGCCGTTCTCCGCCGGCGAGATCTCACCGGGTCCCGCGGTGGAGACCGATCAGGAGATCCTGGACTGGGTGGCCGAGGACGCAGAGACGGCGCTGCACCCGTCGTGCACCGCGAAGATGGGCACCGGCGACGACAGCGTCGTCGACCCCACCTCGATGAGGGTGCACGGGGTCGAGGGTCTGCGCGTGGTCGATGCGTCGGTGATGCCCTACGTCACCAACGGCAACATCTATGCGCCCGTGATGATGTTGGCCGAGAAGGCCGCCGACCTGATCGCGGGCAACGAGCCGCTGGCCCCCCTCGACGTGCCGTACTACCGGCACGGGACCGGCATGGCGCTCTATCCCGAGGGCGATCCACGCAACGACTCCCGGCCAGGCACCGTCCGGCTCGGCAGCTGATCCCAGGAGGACAGATGAGCGCCACAGAACAGGCCGACCCCAGCGTCCCGCCCGGCCCGGTCGACGACGGACCCGACTGGGTCCTCAACAAGCCGGTGTTCTTCACCGCCGCTGCGATCACGCTGGCGGTGACGGTGTGGTGCGTGGCCTTCCCGGACGGCGCCTACTCCACCCTGGAGTCCGTCGTCGGGTGGGTCTCGACGTGGTTCGGTTGGTACTACGTCGCCCTCACCACATCGGTCCTCCTCTTCGTGCTCTTCCTGGGCTTCTCCCGCTACGGCAGGGTGCGGCTGGGGCCCGAGCACTCTCGACCCGAGTTCTCGACCGGCGCGTGGGCGGCGATGCTGTTCGCCGCCGGCATCGGCACGGACCTGATCTTCTACGCCGTCTACGAGCCCGCCTACCAGTTCCTCAACCCGCCCGCGATCGAGGGCGGCACCGTCGAGGCGGCCCGCGAGGGCACGGTGTGGACGCTGTTCCACTACGGCATCTCCGGCTGGGGCATGTACACGCTGATGGGCATGGCGCTGGCCTACTTCGCCTACCGCATGGGCCTGCCACTGGCGGTGCGATCCGCGCTTTACCCGATCCTCGGCAAGCGCGTGAACGGTCCCATCGGCACCGCCGCCGACACCGCAGCGATCCTCGGCACCATCTTCGGGGTGGCCACCTCGCTGGGCATCGGCGTGGTGAGCCTCAACGTGGGTCTGGACATCGTCTTCGGCTTCTCCGTGGGTCTCCCGGTGCAGACGGGACTCATCGTGCTCGCGATCGGCATCGCGACCCTGTCGGCGGTCAGCGGCGTCGACAAGGGCATCAAGCTCATCTCCCAGTTCAACGTGCTGCTCGCGATCGTGCTCGCGGGCTACGTCCTGGTCACGGGCCAGACGGCCCACCTGCTCAACGCGACCGTGCAGAACGTCGGCGACTACGTGCAGATGTTCCCGGGGCTGACCAACCAGACCTTCGCCTACCAGGACACCGGCGACTGGATGAGCCTGTGGACGCTGTTCTTCTGGGCCTGGTGGATCGCGTGGGCCGCCTTCGTGGGCCTCTTCCTGGCGCGCATCTCCCGCGGCCGCACCATCCGCCAGTTCGTGGCCGGCACGATGGTCATCCCGTTCAGCTACATCGTGATGTGGGTCGCCATCTTCGGCAACGCGGCGATCGACGAGATCCGCAGCGGCAACACCGACCTCGAGCAGATCGTGAACGACGCCAGCGGCCCCGACACCGCCCTGTGGTCGCTGCTGCAGGAGTACCCCGCCTTCACCTTCGTCGCCGGTCTGTTCATCCTCTTGGGCCTGCTGTTCTACGTCACCTCGGCCGACTCCGGTGCTCTGGTCATGGCGAACCTCTCCAGCACCCTGAAGACGGCGCACCACGACGCGGGCCCGCAGCTACGCATCTTCTGGGCGGTCGCCACCGGAGCGCTCACGCTGTCGATCCTCGCGGCGGGCAACATCTATGCGCTCCAGTACGCCACGGTGATCGTGGGCCTGCCGTTCGCCTTCGTGATGGTCGGGGTGATGTGGGGGCTCTGGAAGGCCCTCGCGGCCGAGGGACACCTGGTCGACAGCAAGCGCAGCACCCTCCAGGGCGCGCTGTCGGGCCGCAGCGCCACCGGCGGGCGCGAGCGCACCCACTCTCCGTGGCAGAACCGCCTGCGCCGGGCCATGGACTTCCCCGACCAGCAACGCGCCGACGAGTACCTCGGGGCGATCGTCACGCCGGCCCTCGAGGAGGTGGCCCGCGAGCTGCGCGAGCAGCAGGTCGAGGTCGAGATCGCCTCGGTCGTCGACGAGGACGCCGAGCCGGCGGTCGAGCTGATCGCGGGCGTGGGGGAGCAGCCCTTCGTCTACCGGGTGCAGCGCACCCGGGCCGTCGCTCCGACGTACGGCGGACGGGTCCCGCGTCACGAGGACTGGTACTTCCGCCTGGAGGTGCACCTGCGCGACGGCGGCCAGGGATACGACGTGATGGGCTACAGCGACCTGCAGCTCATCGATGACGTGCTCGACCAGTACGAGCGCCACCTGGAGTTCCTGCGGCTGCACGACGGAACCGGGGTCTGAGCCTCGGCCCGTCCCCGGCCCGCCGTAGGCTGGAGGCAGCATGAGCGACGCTTCCGATCTCACCGACACCCTGCCCGGATTCGACCAGCTCGTCCCCCGTGACGAGCCCCGCACGACCCGACGCGGCCCGACCCGCGAGGAGCTCCTCGACGGGCTCAACGACCCGCAGCGCGCTGCCGTCGTCCACGAGGGTGCTCCGCTGCTGGTCGTGGCCGGCGCCGGCTCGGGCAAGACCCGGGTGCTGACGCGGCGGATCGCCTGGCTGATCTCCGAGCGTCGCGCCCACCCGGGGTCGATCCTCGCGATCACCTTCACCAACAAGGCCGCCGCCGAGATGAAGGAGCGCGTCGAGGACCTGGTCGGCAAGCGGGCCCGGATCATGTGGGTCTCGACCTTCCACTCCGCCTGCGTCCGCATCCTCCGCAAGGAGATCACCGCCTTCGACAGCGTCGGACTCGGCTACAAGTCCAACTTCTCCATCTACGACGCCGCCGACCAGAAGCGGCTGATGACGCTGGTCTGCAACGACCTCGACCTCGACCCCAAGCGCTACCAGCCGGGCGCGCTGCTGCACTGGGTCTCGGACCAGAAGAACGAGCTGCGCGACCCCGAGCAGGTCGCCGCCGAGACCCGCAACAAGCTCGAGGAGACCTACGCGTCGGTCTACGCGCTCTACCAGCGCCGTCTGCGCGAGGCCAACGCGCTCGACTTCGACGACCTGATCATGTCGACGGTGCGGCTCTTCCAGACCTTCCCCGACGTGCGCGAGACCTACCGGCGTCGCTTCCGCCACGTGCTGGTCGACGAGTACCAGGACACCAACCACGCGCAGTACGCGCTGATCCACCAGCTGTGTGCCGAGCAGCTCGAGGAGCCGCTGGCCGACGGCGGCGCCCCCGAGCGGGTCGCTCCTGCCG
>JBAWHI010000541.1:0-6715 GCA_049593675.1 Nocardioides sp. | reverse complement strand
AGCCCAGGGCGTGCGCCATCTCGGCGTCGTCGAACTGGATGCCGAGACCGGCCTCGCCCAGCACGACACCCATCAGCAGATAGATCAGCAGGCTCGGGAGCCCGGCCCGGGACGAGACCCGGACCGCGAGGATCGCCAGGAGGGTGACGGCGGAGCCCACCAGCACGAACGTGTCGAGCTGGTGGACGTCGAACGACACGGGTCACCTCGGCCATCGTCGGGGCGGCGGGACCCGAGTCTATCGGCGCCGTGGCCCTCATCCGGCGCTGGTCCAGCCGCTCGTGAGACACGGGCCGAGCGGGGTGCGGCGACGTGCTGCGGCGGCGGTCGCACAGAACTGAAACTTGTTCTAGATTTGTCCTCATGAGCTCCAGCGGTCTGCCCCCCGGCCTGGCGATCCCCGACGTGCTGGCGGACTCCACGCTCACCGAGGACGCGGAGCGCTATGACGTCGTCGTCGTCGGCTTCGGCATCGCCGGCGGCTGCGCGGCCCTGGAGGCGGCGCGAGCAGGCGCCCGGGTGCTGCTCCTCGAGCGTGCGGCCGTGCACGGCGGGACGTCCTCGATGTCCGGCGGGCACTTCTACCTCGGCGGTGGCACCGCGGTGCAGCAGGCGACCGGCTGGGAGGACTCCGCCGACGAGATGTACGCCTACCTGGTCGCGGTGTCCAAGGAGCCCGACCACGACAAGATCCGCGCCTACTGCGACGGCTCGGTCGAGCACTTCGACTGGCTGGAGGACCTCGGGTTCGAGTTCGAGCGCTCCTACTACGCCGAGAAGGCCGTGATCCAGCCCGGCACCGAGGGCCTGATGTTCACCGGCAACGAGAAGGTGTGGCCCTACGCCGAGCAGGCGGTCCCGGCACCGCGCGGGCACAAGGTGCCGGTGCCGGGCGACACCGACGGCACCAGGATGGTGATGGACCTGATCCGCGCGCGGGTCGAGGAGGCCGGCGTCGAGGTGCGCTTCGAGACCGGCGCGACCAACCTCGTGACCACAGCGTCCGGCGCCGTCGTCGGCGTCGCGTGGCGCTCCTTCGAGCAGTCGGGGGTGATCGCGGCAGGCGCCGTCGTGGTCGCGGCGGGCGGATTCGTGATGAACCCCGACATGGTCGCGACCTACACGCCCGCGCTGGCCGAGAAGCCGTTCACCCTCGGCTCGACCTACGACGACGGGCTCGGCATCCGGCTCGGCGCCTCGGTCGGAGCCGACCTCCAGCACATGGACGAGCCCTTCATCACCGCGCCGTTCTACCCGCCGTCGGCGCTGATGACCGGCATCATCGTCAACAACCGGGGCGAGCGCTTCGTCGCCGAGGACTGCTACCACTCCCGCACCTCGCAGTTCGTGATGGAGCAGCCCGACCATGCGGCGTACCTCATCGTCGACAGCGATCACGTGGAGTACCCGAAGTTCCCGCTGGTCCCCCTGATCGACGGCTACGAGACGATCGCCGAGCTCGAGTCGGCGCTCGCGCTGCCGGCCGGGTCGGTCGCGGCGACCCTCGATCGCTACAACACGATGGCCGCCGCCGGGGCCGACCTCGACCTCCACAAGTCCCCCACCTGGCTCGCACCGCAGGCCACCGGACCGTGGGCGGTCTTCGACCTGCGCCTCGGCCACGCGATGTACGCAGGCTTCACCCTCGGCGGCATCCGGGTGACCCTCGACGGCCAGGCGCAGCGCCCCGACGGGACGGTCGTCCCCGGTCTATACGCCGCCGGCGCCTGCGCCTCCAACCTCGCCCAGGACGGCAAGGGCTACTGCTCCGGCACCCAGCTCGGCGAGGGGTCGTTCTTCGGTCGGCGGGCGGGGCGGCACGCGGCTGTGGCGCGTGGATGAATACCCGGTCAGCCGGGGATTCATCCAGCGCCTAGAGTCGCCCCATGACCGACCGGTTCGAGGTGGCCAGCCGGGCGAACGTGCCGCCGTTCCACGTGATGGACCTGCTGGCGGCGTCGGTCACCCGGCAGCGGACCCACGGCGACCTGGTGAACCTGCTCGCCGGGCAGCCATCGACCGGGGCACCGGCCCCGGTGCGCGAGGAGGCCAAGCGGCTGCTCGACTCCGGCGACCCGCTGGGCTACACGCCCGCGGCCGGGGTGCTCGAGCTGCGGGAGGCGATCGCCGGGCACCACCGGCGTGCCCACGGCATCGACGTCCACCCCGACGAGGTTGTGGTCACGACCGGGAGCAGCGGCGGGTTCCTGCTCGCCTTCCTCGCAGCGTTCGAGCCGGGCGACCGGGTGGCGATGGCGCGCCCCGGCTACCCCTGCTACCGCAACGTCCTGGCAGCACTGGGCTGCGAGGTCGTCGAGATCCCGACCGGCCCCGAGACCCGCTTCCAGCCGACCGTCGAGCAGGTGGCCGCCCTCGGTGACATCAAGGGTCTCGTGGTGGCCAGCCCCGCCAACCCGACCGGCACGATGCTGCTGCCCAGCGAGCTCGCGGCCCTGGCGGCGTACTGCGAGACCGAGCGGATCCAGCTGATCAGCGACGAGATCTACCACGGCATCGAGTACGCGCCGCTCACCGGCGGGGAGCTGCTGGCGCGCAGCGCGTGGGAGACCAGCCGGGAGGCGGTCGTCTTCAGCAGCTTCTCCAAGTACTTCTCGATGACCGGCTGGCGGATCGGCTGGATGCTGGTGCCCGACCGGCTCCGTCGCGCCACCGACGTGCTCACCGGCAACTTCACGATCTGCCCGCCGGTGCTCGCGCAGTGGGCCTGCCTCGCGGCGTTCAGCGACACGTCGTACGCCGAGCTCGACGGCCACGTCGCGCGGTACGCCCACAACCGCGCACTCCTGCTCGACGGCCTGCCCCGACTCGGCATCACCCGACTCGCGCCCGCCGACGGCGCGTTCTACATCTACGCCGACGTCGGCCACCTGACCGACGACACGATGCCCTTCGCCCACGACCTGCTGGCCCGCACCGGGGTCGCGATGGCCCCGGGGGTCGACTTCGACACCGTCGACGGCGGCCGGTTCATCCGGATGAGCTTCGCCGGTCAGAGCAGCGACATCGAGGAGGCCCTGACCCGCCTCTCCACAGCGCTCGACCACTGACGTTTCTCCACAGCAGCAGCCCGGCGAGGCTCCGGAGCATGTACGGAGACACCGCCATCATCCGAGCGCTGGCCGGGCGGCTCGGCGAGCGCGCCGGCGAGATCCGCGACCTGGCCGCCACGCTCCTCCACGCCGCGGAGCGGGTGCCGTGGACCGGGCTCGCCGCCGACGCGATGCGCGCCCACGTCGCTCGACGGGTGGTCGCCCTCGAGCACTGCGCCCGACTGCACGAGCAGGCGGCCGAGGCACTCGAGCGGCACGCACGCGAGGTCGACCGTCTCACGGCGCTGCTCACCGGCCCCCTGGGGACCGTCGTCGACGGCGCGTTGGACCTGCTGCCATGAGCGAGCCCACCATCACCGACGTGACCGGCGGCGCAGCGGGCCTGGCCGCGGCGTACGACGCCGTGCGTCGGCTCGCGGACCTCTTCGACCTCGCCGGCAGCGAGCTGCGTGACTGGGCCGGGCTGGGCGTGCGCACGTTGACGGAGCCGGGGCTGACGCTCTCCGCGCCGCTGTCGCCGGCGAGCTTCGCCGCCGCCGAGGTCGCCGTCCTGGCCGCGACGACCGGGTCGGGCGGTGTCCTCGCCGAGTCGCTCCGGTGGGAGGCCGACGCGGTGCTGGTGCGGGTCGCGATCACCGGTCTCGAGGTCACCGACCGGATGGTCGAGGCGCGACTGAAGCTGGTGGTCGACCCGGTCCGCCGAGCCAGCGTGCTGAGCCTGCTGTACGGCGGCGACGGTCGCCCCGCGGTGAGCCGTCGCGGTCGCAGGTCCTCGACACCGCCCGACGACCTGACGGACCTGGTGCGCCACCTCGCGGAGGTCGCCAGGCTCTCCGACACACCGGACTCGCCCGACAACGGCACCATCGAGATCCAGACCGTGGGCAGGGCTGACCGGGCTCGCCACATCGTCTACCTCCCGGGCACCGACGACATGACCACGCTGCCCTGGACCCAGGACGACGACGTCCGCGACCTCGCCGCGAACCTCCTCCTGTACGCCGGGCATCCGAACTCCCACCAGCAGGGCATCCTCGCGGCGATGCACGACGCGGGGATCGCGGCGGACGACCCGGTGCTCCTCGTCGGACACTCCCAGGGCGGGATGGCGGCGGCCGCCATCCTCAGCCAGGGCAGCGACTTCAACGTCACCCACGTGGTGACCGCAGGCTCCCCGACCGCCCAGGTCCCGGCGTTCCCGGACGGCACGCACGTCCTCTCGCTCGAGCACGAGGGCGACGTCGTACCCGCGGTCGACCTGGCACCGAACCCCGACTCGGTCGAGCAGGTCACGGTCACCTTCGCGGGCAGCGACGGGCCGCGCGGCATCGAGGGCATGCACGCCTACGCGCACTACGAGGCCGGGGCGGCGGTGACCGCGGCGTCGCCCGATCCGAGCATCCAGGAACAGCTCACGAGCCTGCAGACCTCGGGCTTCCTGGGGACCACCGGACCTGCGACCAGCGAGGTCTTCCAGATCACCCGCCAGCCCTGACCGGGTCCGCCGGCTCGGCGTTTCGGGCCGGCCGAATCCGGGCATGCGGCGTGCGTAGCACCCCAGCGACAGCATCCAGCGACAGAAGCCCAGCGAACAGCACCGGACGACTCGGAGGAATGTGCCCCGTGTACGGCGACACCGGCGTGATGCGCAAGCGCGTGGCCGAGCTCCGTGAGCAGGGCGTGGACCTCCGCGGTCTCGCCGACCGGCTGGTCGCCCAGACCGAGGGGGTCGGCTGGTCCGGGCGTGCGGCCGATGCACTCGTCGTGCGGATCCGAGAGCGCGCGGTGCACCTGCGCAACGTCGCCGCTCGCCATGACACCGCTGCGGACTCACTCGACGCGCACCTGCTCGAGGTCGACCGGCTCAAGGACATGATCGCCGCCGTCGAGCGTCGAGCCGGACACCTGGCCCAGGATCGGGGCGAGCACCCGCCCGGTCCGGACTTCTCGCCACCCCCGCCGGGCCACAAGGACTGGCTCACGGTCGACCTTCCCGGGCTCTGAGATGGCGACCATCGATCTCGGCGCATCCCGGCCGCCCGGTCCCGGCGTGCTCGACAGCCTGCCGCGGCGGCTCACCCTGACCCTCCCGGAGCTGCTCCTGGCCGCCGACTTCGCCGGCGGCGCACCGCTGCCCTTCGAGGTCGAGGACCCTCCACCGGCGGCCACCCTGGACGACCGGCTCGGCTCGACCCCGACCGCGGACGACGCCGCGGCGCGCGCCGGCGTCCTCGAGGGCATGCACGAGCCACGGTCGTCCCTGGCCCGCCGGGGGCTGCTCGTCGACACCGCACTCGACGAGGGTCTGCTCGGGGCGGTGGGCCTGCTGGCCACGCCCGATCTCGCTCTCGACCTCGACGTCACCGCCGGTCGTGCGCGGGCGAGGGCCTGGCACCGCCACTCCGGCGGCGCCGTCGCCAGCCTGGCCACCGCCGACGGTCTGGTCTTCGAGCTGGCCTGGTTCCCCGTCGAGCGGTGGCCCGACGAGCTGGCTCGCGCCGCCCTGCTCCCCGAGGACCTGCCGGTCGGCGACTCCGCCGTCCCCGACGAGTTCGACCTGCCCTTCGCGCTCCTCGACGCCGCGGCCGAAGCGGTGCGCAGCCACCGCACCGACCTGCTGTCCGTCCTGGTCGCCCAGCACGACGCCGGCCTGGATCAGGTGCCGGTCCTGACCTCGCTCGCCGCCGAGACCCGCGGTCGCCTCCGGGCACTGGCCGCTGACGTGTCGGGCGGGTCGACCCACGTGGTCGGCGTGGTGTCGTGGCTCCTGCTCGCCGACGGCTGGCGGGCGCTGCACCCGCATCGGGTCGGCGATGTCGACCGGGTCAAGCTGCGCCGGGTCGACCCCGCCGACCTCGCCACCTCGTTGGCGCCGGTCCTTGCCGAGCTGGCCGAGGGGTCGGCGTGACCGGCCCCGAGAAGTACGACGGGCTGCTCCGGCTCGCCGACGCCTTCGACGCCGCCGGCGACGAGATGCGCAGCCGGGCCGGACTCGGCGAGCAGATGCTGCGCGAGGACGCGGTCGCCGGGTCGGCCGACCTGTCGCCCGCCACCTACGACGCCTTCCACGACGACGTCCGCGAGGCGACCACTGGTCGCCACGGCCTGCTCGCGCGATCGGTCGAGCTGGATGCCGACGCCCTGGTCGTCCGGGCCACGGTGCAGACCTACCGGTGGATCGACGACCTGCAGGAAGCGGCCTACCGGACGCTCGGCTCGATCGCCGGACGGGCGATCGGCTACCTCGCCCCCGAGGTCGCCCTCGGCGGCGCGATCGTCGCCGCCGGGCTGATCGAGACCGACGCGCTCGACCGTGACGGCGTCGTCGCCTACCTCGACGAGCTGGCCGGGGAGCATCCCGAGCTGAGGGACCACGCCGCGACCGCGGGAGGTCTGCTCGACGGCCTGCAGCTGCGGACCTGGCTCACGACGGGCGCGGTCGACGCGGCCGCCGCACGCGGCGGCCTCCGGGCCATCGGCGCACCCGGGCTCGACGCCGACCTCGGCGCTGCGCTGCGTGACGTGGCCGGCGGGGTCGTCGAGCGTCCGACCCCCGTGCCGACCGAGGCCGGTGCCGGCGACCGGCTCGACGGGCTCGAGGACCTGGTCAGCGCGCTGGTCACGATGCCGGCCGCGGTCTCGGT
>JBAWHI010000540.1:0-1628 GCA_049593675.1 Nocardioides sp. | reverse complement strand
CTGATCGGCTTCGTCGACGCCGGCTTCGTGCACCGCGTCCCGGACGCCGCCGGATCGTCGGTCCCGGTCGAGCTCGGCTTCGGGGGGCAGCTCGCCGGGTGGCCGGTCCTGGTCTTCGTCGTCGGCCTGATGCTGACCGTCGCCCTGTGGGCGCGCCAGGTGAAGGGCGCGATCTTGATCTCCATCCTCGTGACGACGGCCCTGGCCTTCGTGGTCGAGGCGATCTTCGAGGTCGGCTCCGGCGTCGAGAACCCCGGCGGCTGGGGGCTCAACGTCCCGGTGGTGCCCGACCAGCTCGTCGACACCCCGAACTTCGGCACGCTCGGTGAGTTCAACCTGCTCGGCTCGTTCGAGAGCGTCGGGATCGTGACGTCGCTGCTGCTGATCTTCACGCTGCTGCTCGCGGACTTCTTCGACACGATGGGCACGATGACCGCCATCGGCGCCGAGGCCGGCCTGCTCCAGGAGGACGGTACGCCGCCGAACACCCGCCGCATCCTGGTCGTCGACTCGCTCGCCGCCGCCGCCGGTGGTGCCGCGGGCGTCTCGTCGAACACCTCCTACATCGAGTCCGCGTCCGGAGTCGGCGAGGGGGCCCGCACCGGTCTGGCCTCGGTGGTCACCGGCGTGCTGTTCCTGTGCGCGATCTTCCTCGCGCCCGTGGTCGCGGTGATCCCCTCCGAGGCCGCGGTCCCCGCCCTGATCCTCGTCGGGTTCCTGATGATGCAGCAGGTCAAGGGGATCGACTGGGACGACCTGGAGATCGCCCTCCCGGCGTTCCTGACGATCGTGCTGATGCCGTTCACCTACTCGATCTCGGTCGGCATCGGCGCCGGATTCATCGCCTTCGTGCTGATCAAGCTGGTCCGCGGCAAGGCCGTCGAGGTCCACCCGCTCATGTGGGTCGTCGCCGCCCTGTTCCTCGTCTACTTCGCGATCGGCCCCATCGCGGGCTGGCTCACCTGACGCCGAGCCGGCGCAGCTCCACCCCCCGGACGCGACCCGATGCGGAGCCGCGCGGGAATACTTAGCAAGAGTAATGACTTATGCTCACGATATGTCAGTCAGGAAGGTCTCCCGGACCAACGCGGACCTCGCCGCCGACCTGCGTCTCGCCGTCATGCGGCTGCGTCGTCGGCTGGCCAGCGAGCGCCACCCGGACAACGAGCTGAGCATCAACCAGATGGGCGTGCTCGGCGTCCTGGCCCGCCGCGGAGCGATGAGCGTCGGTGAGCTCGCCAGCGCCGAGAAGGTCCGGCCGCCGTCCATGACCCGCACCGTCGGCTGCCTGGAGGAGAGCGGTGACGTCCTCAAGCGCCCGCACGAGACCGACCGTCGCCAGATCGTGGTGGAGCTGTCCGCCCAGGGTCGCGGCCGCGTCGCCGCGGACCGCGAGAGGCGCGACGCCTGGCTCGACCAGCGCCTCGGCGAGCTGAGCGCCGACGAGCGGGCGGTCCTGCGCAAGGCCGCCGTCATCCTCGACGCCCTCGCCCAGAAGGACTGATCGCCACGAGTCCCACGTTCCGCGCCCTGCACAACGCCAACTACCGGCTGTACTTCGCCGGCAGCCTGGTGTCGAACGTCGGCACCTGGATGCAGCGCGTCGCGCAGGACTGGCTGGTGCTGCA
>JBAWHI010000539.1:0-2680 GCA_049593675.1 Nocardioides sp. | reverse complement strand
GCGCCCGATCGGCTCGACCCTGCGTGACACGCGGGCGTATCTGGCGCGGCTGTCCGCCGCGCGGACGTCCGCGATGACCGAGCGTGGGAGTCTTCGCATGTTCGGCAGACCGCGCCCTCGGCACTGGCTCACAGCCCATGAGAAGAGCCCTGGCCACACCCTCCGCCAGCACGTCGGGCTCTCTGATGCTCGACTCCTCAAGCGGCTTCAGGACGATCCGCGGAAGATGAACGCCTCCACCTTTGCGAGCCGGGATCGGGCAGAGCGCCTCATCGACGACCTCTTACAGTCCGAACGACGCACACTCGAGGCATGGCTCGAAGGTTCGCAGCGGTCTCTTCGGCTCGACGGCACGTTGCCGACCGTGACCGGGCGCTCGGCATTCCGCGACGGACACTTCGAGTTCGTGTCGGGCATCCGTGTGGTCATTCTGCGCGACTCCAAGATGCCAGAGGGATTCCATATCCTGACGTCGTTCCCTCAGCCGTAAGGAGCTCGCATGGAGAAGCCTGAGGCCCTCGACCTCCTGATGGGGGCCTACTTCCACCAGGACTGGACGCTGGATCACGCGGACGAGTGGGCCGTACTAGCCGCCTTCGAGCAAGACGAACCCGCACTTGCTCAGCGGCTCCCCGCGGAGATCGACCGTGTCCTCGCGAAGCTGCAGACGGAGTCCGATCTCGAGCATTACTTCGTTCGGGTCCTCGGCGCGGACTTCAACGCCGCGCACGACGGCGGCACCTACCGCGGCTGGCTCACCCAGATCGCCGAGCGCGTCCGCGCCGCCACGGGCTGACCCCAGGACCTGCCGGGCCGGGGGCGCGAGCAGGGCACCGAGGAGGAAGCGCGGGCGCATGATCGCGTCCCCTCCACGGTGCCCTGGTCGCGCCGCCGCGACACGCGAGCGACGTCATCGCAGGTGCTGCAGCCGCAGGATCTCGAACTCCACCTGCCTCTGGTGGCGGTGGCGCATGGTCTGCAGCCGCTGCTGCTTGTCCTGTCGGGTCAGCGATCGCCACTGGTCGCGGCGCTCGATGAGGGTGGTCTTCATGATGGCTCCTTCGTCGGATCTGTCCGCCTCCTTGGCGGGCAGTCCCATCGTGCGCGCGAGCGCTGGGAGCGCACTGGGAGCCGACTGGGAGGGCTACTCGGCGGCCTGCGAGGACTCGTCGAGCCGGTCGCGGAGCTTGTCGCGCACCTCTTCCGGCGTGAGCTGCGCCCGCTGGCGCTGGTCACGCGCGATGATGGCTCCCGTCGCGGCCACACCGGCGACGCCGGCGAGGCCGACCCACTTCCACAGCTTCATGAGCACTCCTCCAAGGGACACGATGACCATCGACAGCCATCTCGACCTCGATGCGGCGATCGACCTGACCCGCACCGGCGACCTGTGGCTGTTTCGTGGCCACTCGACCGCCGACCACGCTATCCGGGTCCTCACCAACGCGCCCATCAACCACGTCGGGATGGCGGTCGTGCTCGACGACCTGCCCCCGCTGATGTGGCACGCGGAGCTCGGCAAGGGGCTCATGGACGTGTGGAGCAACAACCACCACCGCGGAGTCCAGCTGCACGACCTCCGGGCGGCCGTCGAGCAGTGGACCGGCCGCTACGAGCAGCAGGCCTGGCTGCGCCAGCTCGACGCCGAGGTGAGCCGCGAGATGGAGGACGCCGTACTGCGCACCATCGCCCGGCTCGACGGCACGCCCTTCCCCCCGACCGCTGCCCTGGTCGGGCGCTGGGCGCGAGGGCGGGTACGGCGGGCCGCGTCCGCCGAGCTGACCTACTGCGCCGAGGTCGTGGCCGCGACGTACACCGCCATGGGCCTGCTCGACGACGCCCGCCCCACGAACTACTACGACCCCGGCAAGTTCTGGTCCGGCGACGACCTGGAGCTGTTGCGCGGAGCGCGGCTGGGCACCGAGATCCGGGTCGTCACCTGACCTGGCCGGTCACCCGCCCGCTTCGGCTCCGCCTCCGGACGTCATACGGACGGTGCAAGTGGACACACTGACCGTATGACGTCCCGCGGGGGCCAGGCCCGGAGCAGAGCAGCCGGGGCTCAGGCGACCGCGCCCTTCGACTTCCAGTAGTCGTTGAGCGCGCCGTTGGTCTTCACGAACCACACGATGGCGCCGATGAAGAACACCCAGCCGAGCAGGAGGTACCACAGGCCGGTGGCACCCGAGACCGGCGGCTTCTTGCCGTCACGCTGGTAGAGCTTGCCCACCTCGGAGGAGGACAGGAACGGCATCACGATGCCGACGAAGATCGCCAGGATCAGCGCGATCCCGCCGCCGACGCCGTCGCCGGAGTGACGCTTCATCTCGTCGCTGGTCTTGTAGTACCAGTACCAGGTGTAGAAGCCGAGCGTCACGATCGTCAGCAGCACGCACACACCGGTGCTGCGGACCTGGCCGATCGGGCCGTTGGCGGGCACCGGCGCGTAGCCGTAGCCACCGGGCGCGGCGGGCGCGGCGGGCGCGGCCTGCTTCGCCGGGACCTTCTTCGCCGCCTGCTTGGCGGACTTCGCGGCCTCGGCGCGCTCCTCGCGGACGCGCACGTACTCGGGCCAGCCGCCGACGTAGGAGTGCAGCGTCTGGTCCTCGAGCGCGACGGTGCGGGTGCCGACGGCGTCGAGCAGCGCGCGGTCGTGGGAGATCAGCAGCAACGCGCCCTG
>JBAWHI010000538.1:0-6092 GCA_049593675.1 Nocardioides sp. | reverse complement strand
GACCGGCACCGTGGCCGGCGGTGGCGGGCGGACGGCGTGCAGCCCGGCGCCGACCGCGATCGCCGCCAGGAGCGCGGCGAGCACCCGCCGGTGAGCGAGCACGGTGCGGCGTGCGCGACGGAGCAGGGCGGCGAGACGGTGCATGCCGCGACGCTAGGAGAGATCGGCGTCGGCTGCGCGGCCCCTCCACAGGGAGCCGCCGCGGGTCAGTCCGAGGAGCTGCTGGGGGCGGCCGTCGCCGTCGACTTCGAGGCGGTCACGGTCTCCGTCTTCTTCTCGGACTTGGTCTCCGAGGCGGTGCCCTCGGACTTCGCCGCACCGTCGGTCGCCGACGAGCCGGCGCGGCTGTCGGTCCGGTAGAAGCCGGAGCCCTTGAAGACCACGCCGACGGCGTTGAACAGCTTGCGCAGTCGGCCCTGGCACTGCGGGCAGACGGTGAGCGTGTCGTCCGAGAAGCTCTGGACCTGCTCGAAGGCGTGCCCGCACTCGGTGCAGGCGTACTGATAGGTCGGCACGGTTCTCCCTCACGACTGGCCGGTATTGGCACTCGACCCTGACGAGTGCCAATGGTACGGCACGGCAGAATGGGACGCACCATGACGGACCCACGCCCCGACGACCGACGCGGCTGGTGGTCGGCGTTCCGGGCCTGGCCGCGCATCCTGCGGGTCACGACCTACGTCGCGCTCGGGGTGGTGCTGCTGCTCCTCGCCGGCCTGCTGACCGGCGTCCAGCTGGCCCGAGCGCCGCTCCCGCAGACGACCGGCAGCATCGACGTGCCCGGTCTCCAGGGCCCGGTCGAGGTGGTCCGCGACGAGGCCGGCATCCCACAGCTCTACGGCGACTCCCTCGAGGACCTGGTCCGAGCGCAGGGCTACGTGCACGCCCAGGAGCGGTTCTTCGAGATGGACGTGCGTCGCCACGCCACCGCCGGTCGGCTGGCCGAGATGTTCGGCGACTCCGGGCTGGAGAGCGACGAGATGGTCCGCACCATGGGCTGGCGGCGGGTGGCCGAGCGGGAGCTGGCCCTGATCACCCCGGAGACCCGGGCCGCCCTGACGGCCTACGCCGACGGGGTCAACGCCTATCTCGACGAGCATCCGCCCCGCCAGATCGCCATCGAGTACACCGTGCTCAACCTCGGCGGCCTCGACTACGAGCCGGAACCGTGGACGCCGGTCGACTCGATCGCCTGGCTCAAGGCGATGGCCTGGGACCTGCGCGGAAACATGACCGACGAGATCGACCGGGTCCTCGCGCTCGCGACCCACACCTCCGAGCAGGTCGCGGAGCTCTACCCGCCCGCCGACGTCGTGGCACGCGAGCCGATCGTGGGCCAGGGTGCCGTCGTCGACGGGGTCTTCGAGCAGGACGCGACCGGCCCGGGCACCCGGAAGCCGACCCGTCCGGCGTACACCGCCGACATGCGCGCGACGCTCACTCGGCTGCGGGACCGTGTCGCGGCGCTGCCTGCGCTGCTCGGCCACGGCGACGGTCTCGGCAGCAACAGCTGGGTCGTCGCGGGCGAGCACACCGACTCCGGGTCGCCGCTGCTCGCGAACGACCCGCACCTCGGGGTCGGCCTCCCCGGCGTCTGGATGCAGATGGGACTGCACTGCCGGGTCGTCTCGGAGGCCTGCTCGCTCGACGTCGCCGGCTTCACGTTCTCCGGCGTCCCCGGCGTGATCATCGGGCACAACGCCGACATCGCCTGGGGATTCACCAACCTCGGACCCGACGTCAGCGACCTCTACCTCGAGCGGGTCACCGGCGCCCGGTGGCAGTACGACGGGGAGTGGCGGCCGCTGCGGACCCGCACCGAGACGATCGCGGTGCGCGGTGCCGACGACGTCGAGCTGACGGTCCGTTCGACCGGTCACGGTCCGCTGCTCTCCGACGTCTCCGACGACGTCGCGGACGCCGGCGGCGGTCGGTACCGGGTCGCGCTGCAGTGGACGGCGCTCGAGCCGTCGCGGACCGCGGACGCCGTGCTCGCGATGAACCTGGCCGAGGACTGGGACGACTTCCGGGCCGCGGCCGAGCTGTTCGCCGTACCCGCGCAGAACCTCGTCTACGCCGACCGGGCGGGACACATCGGCTACCAGGCGACCGGCCGGGTCCCGATCCGCAAGTCCGGCAACGACGGGATGCTCCCCTCCGAGGGGTGGCGACCCGAGAACGACTGGAGTGGCGACTACGTGCCCTACGACGGGCTCCCGAGTGTGCTCGACCCGGACGAGGGCTTCGTGGTGACGGCCAACCAGGCGGTGACCGGGCCCGACTATCCCTACTACCTGACCGACGACTGGGACCAGGGCTATCGCTCGCAGCGGATCCGCGACCTGCTCGAGGGCCGGATCGACGACGGTCGGGTCTCGCTCGACGACATGCTGGCGATCCAGCTCGACGACCGGCACCCCCTGGGGCCGGTGCTGACGCCCTACCTCCTCGGCATCGACCTGCCCGGCGGCTACGAGGACGACGGGCAGGAGGTCCTGCGCGACTGGGACTTCGGACAGTCGGTCGACAGCGCGGGCGCGGCGTACTTCAACGCGGTGTGGCGCCACCTGCTCGCGCTGACCTTCCACGACGACCTGCCGGTGGAGATCTGGCCCGACGGCGGGGACCGGTGGTTCGCGGTCGTGACGGACCTGCTGGCGGACCCGGACAGCGCCTGGTGGGACGACCAGCGCACCGAGGGCGTCGACGAGACCCGCGACGACATCCTGGGACAGGCCCTGCTGGACGCCCGCGACGAGCTCACCCGGCGCCAGGCGCTCGACCCCGGCGACTGGACCTGGGGCCACCTGCACCGGCTCGACCTGCGCAGCCCGACCCTGGGCGAGTCCGGCATCGGCGCGGTGGAGCGGCTGGTGAACCGGGGCGGATGGGAGGTCGCGGGCGGCTCCTCGACCGTGGACGCCGCGGCCTGGGACGCTGCCGAGGGCTACGGCGTGGTCAGTGCGCCGTCGATGCGGATGGTCGTGTCGCCGGGCGACTGGGACGCCTCGCGCTGGGTCAACCTCACCGGGGTCTCCGGCCACCCCTTCAGCAGCCACTACACCGACCAGACCGACCTCTGGGCTCGAGGCGAGACCCTGCCCTGGTCGTTCTCGCGCGACGCCGTCGACGAGGCGGGGGACGACGTCCTCACCCTGGAGCCCTCCGGAGACTCCTCCGACGGCTGAGTCGGGGGAAGCCCGGCTCAGCCCGGGAGGGGACGGATGCCGGCCGGGGTGGCGGCGAAGCCGACGGGGCGGTCGTGGGGCTCGACGGGGATGTCGAGCCCGACCTCCTCGTCGTAGAGCAGGGCGCAGGTGAAGGTCCCGACCGGGACCCGTCCCAGGGCACGGTCGTAGGAGCCGCCGCCGCGGCCCAGCCGGACCCCGGTCGCCGAGACGGCGAGCGCCGGCACCAGCACCACGTCGGCGGTGGCGATCGCATCCGGCCCGAGGGGGGTGCCGGTGGGCTCGAGCAGGCCGAACCGGGCCGGGGCCAGCGACTCGGGGCCGGCGTACGTCGCCCAGTCCAGGTCGCCGTCGGGCAGCAGCTGCGGCACGATGACGCGCTTCCCGGCCGTCCGCAGCGCGTCGAGCAGCCGACCGGTGCCGGGCTCGCCGTTCATCGAGACGTACGCCGCGACGGTCGCTGCCCGCCGCAGCGCCGGCTCCGCCAGGAGGTGCTCGGCGATCGCCCGCGCGGCGTCTCCGACCTCGGTCAGCGGGCGCCGCCCGCGCGCGGTCAGCAGCCGGTCCCGGGCGGCGACTTTGGCGGGTGATTGCATGGCCGTCACGAGGGAAGCCTACGATCGTGAGCATGGGTAGTGCTGGCCTGAAGAAGGCACGCGAGAAGATGACCGCGGCCGGTGTGGACGAGGTGGCGATCGACACCTTCGCCCACTACTACCGCCTCCTCGAGCACGGCGAGACCGGGATGATCCCCGAGTCGTCTATCGAGCCGGTGGACATGCCGTCGCTCGCGAGCGTGGACGTCTCCGAGGACGACGCGGCGGCGGCGATCCGGACGACCGCGGTGATCAAGCTCAACGGCGGCCTCGGCACGTCGATGGGCATGGATCGCGCGAAGTCGCTGCTCTGCGTGCGCCGCGGCCTGTCGTTCCTCGACGTGATCGCCCGGCAGGTGCTGCACCTGCGCGGGAAGTACGACGCGACGCTGCCGCTGCTGTTCATGAACAGCTTCCGCACCTCCGGCGACACGATGGCGGCACTGGCGCGCTACGACGACCTCCCGGTCGAGGGGCTGCCGCTGGAGTTCCTCCAGAACAAGGAGCCCAGGCTCCTCGCCAAGGACCTCGCACCGGCGAGCTTCCCGAAGGACCCGGACCTCGAGTGGTGCCCGCCCGGCCACGGCGACATCTACACGGCCCTGCGCGGCACCGGGCTGATCGACCAGCTCCTCGAGGCCGGCTACGAGCGGGTGTTCGTCTCCAACTCCGACAACCTGGGCGCCGTCCCCGACCCGCGGATCGCGGGGTGGTTCGCGACCACCGGGGCCCCGTTCGCGATCGAGGCGGTCCGGCGCACCCCGTCCGATCGCAAGGGCGGCCACTTCGCACTGCGCAAGGCCGACGGTCGGATCGTGCTCCGCGAGAGCGCGCAGACCCTGGCCGAGGACCAGGAGGCGCTGGCCGACCTGGACCGGCACCGCTTCTGCTCGACCAACAACATCTGGTTCGACCTGGCGGCGATGAAGGCGATGCTCGACCAGCGCGACGGCATCCTGGGGCTGCCGCTGATCCGCAACGTCAAGACGCTCGACCCCGGTGACAGCTCGACGCCCGAGGTGGTCCAGATCGAGACGGCGATGGGCGCCGCGGTCGAGGTCTTCGAGGGCTCGCGCCTGCTGGAGGTCGGCCGCGACCGGTTCGTGCCGGTCAAGACGACCAACGACCTGCTGGTGCTGCGCTCCGACGTCTATGACATCGGCCAGGACTTCGTGCTCGACCAGGCCGCCTCCGAGGTGCCCTTCATCGACCTCGACAGCGACTACTACAAGCTCGTCGGCGAGTTCGACAAGCGGTTCCCGGAGGGTGCGCCGTCGTTGCGGAAGGCATCCTCACTGCGCATCGACGGCGACTGGACCTTCGGCCACGGCGTCCGGGTGGTCGGCGACGTCGCGCTCGAGGCCGACTCCGCGCAGCGGATCGCGGCGGATGCGGTGCTCTCCACCGATGGCTGACGACCTCGTCCCGGTCGACGACCACCTCGCGCGCATCCTCGAGGCGATCGAGCCGCTGCCGGCGTTCCCGCAGCCGCTGATGGAGGCGCTCGGCCTCGCGGTCGCCGAGGACGTGGTGGCCAGCGTCAGCCTCCCGGCGTTCGACAACTCCGCGATGGACGGGTACGCCGTCCGGCACGCCGACGTCGCGACGGCATCGGACGAGACCCCGGTGCACCTGCCGGTCGTCGGCGAGATCGGCGCCGGACAGGCACAGCTGCTCGCGCTCTCGCCGGGCACGGCGGCCAAGATCATGACCGGCGCCCCGGTGCCGGCCGGCGCGGACTCGGTGGTGCCCTACGAGTGGACCGACCGCGGGGTCGCCGAGGTCCGGATCGGCCGCGCCCCGACGTACGCCCAGCACGTGCGGTCCGCGGGCGACGACGTCGAGGTCGGCGACATGGTGGTGTCCGAGGGGGCGGTGCTCGGCCCGCGCCACCTCGGCCTGCTCTCGGCGGTCGGGCGGGCCTCGGTCCGCACGCGTCCGCGTCCGCGCGTGGTCGTGGTGTCGACGGGATCGGAGCTGCGCGAACCCGGCTCCGAGCTCGGCCACGACTCGATCTACGACGGCAACTCCTTCCTGCTCGCCGCGGCGGCTCGGCGGGCCGGGGCGCTCGCCTACCGGGTCGGCATCGTTCCCGACGAGCCGCGCGCCTTCCTCGACGCGATCAACGACCAGCTGGTCCGTGCCGACCTCGTCGTCACCAGCGGCGGGGTGTCGCAGGGTGACTACGACGTCGTCAAGGAGGCGCTGTCGCCGCTCGGCACGGTCTGGTTCGGCGGCGTCGCGATGCAGCCCGGCAAGCCGCAGGGCTTCGGCCACCTGGGTGAGGACCGGACCCCGATCTTCACGC
>JBAWHI010000537.1:0-1884 GCA_049593675.1 Nocardioides sp. | reverse complement strand
CTGTTCGGGTCCTACGTCGACACCGACGCCAAGGACTCCGACCGCTACCTGTTCAACCTGCTCCAGGGCGGGCTCGGGCTGCCCGACGAGTCCTACTACCGCGACGAGAAGTTCGCCGAGGTCCGCGAGAAGTACGCCGGTTACCTGCAGCGGATGTTCGAGCTCGGCGAGCACCCCGACCCCGCGGCCGCCGCGCAGACGGTGCTGGCCGTCGACACCCGGCTCGCCACCGGCCACTGGGAGCGTGCGGAGACCCGCGACGTCCAGAAGACCTACAACCTGATGACGCTGGCCGAGCTCGACGAGCTGTGCCCGGCGTTCGACTGGCACGCCTACGTCCGCAACCTCGGCGGCAGCGACGACACGATCGCGGAGGTGTGCGTGCGGCAGCCGTCGTACTTCTCCCACCTCACGACCGTCCTCGGCGAGGTCGGCATCGAGGACTGGAAGACCTGGCTGCACAGCCGGGTGCTGCGCTCGGCGGCGGCCTACCTCACCGACGACTTCGTCGAGACCAACTTCGACTTCTACGGCCGCACCCTCAACGGCACCCCCGAGCTGCGGGTCCGCTGGAAGCGCGCGGTCAGCTTCGTCGAGGGCGCGGTCGGCGAGGCCGTCGGCAAGCAGTACGTCGAGCGCCACTTCCCGCCGCGCAGCAAGGAGCAGATGGACGCGCTGGTCGCGAACCTGCTCGAGGCCTACCGGCTCTCCATCGCCGACCTCGACTGGATGACGGAGGAGACCAAGGGCCGCGCCTACGACAAGCTCGCCACCTTCCGCCCGAAGATCGGCTACCCCGAGAAGTTCCGCGACTACTCGCGACTCCAGGTGAGTGCGGACGACCTCCTGGGCAACGTCGCTGCGGCCTCGGCGTTCGACACCGACCGTGAGCTCGCCAAGATCGGGTCGCCGGTCGACCGCGACGAGTGGTTCATGCTGCCGCAGACCGTGAACGCCTACTACAACCCCGGCACCAACGAGATCTGCTTCCCGGCCGGGATCCTGCAGCGCCCCTTCTTCGCGCCCGACGCCGAGGTGGCCGAGAACTACGGCGGCATCGGCTCGGTCATCGGGCACGAGGTCGGCCACGGCTTCGACGACCAGGGTGCGCAGTACGACGGTGCCGGCAACCTCAACGACTGGTGGACGCCGGACGACAAGGCCGCCTTCGAGGTGAAGTCCAAGGCGCTCGTTGAGCAGTACGACGCCTTCGAGCCTCGTGCGCTCCCCGGCGAGCACGTCAACGGCTCACTCACCGTCGGCGAGAACATCGGAGACCTGGGCGGTCTGACCATCGGCCACACCGCCTACCTGATCGCCCAGGGAGGCACCGCGCCGGCCGAGGAACGGCAGAAGCTGTTCATGAACTGGGCCTACTGCTGGCGGACCAAGCGCCGCAAGGAGCAGGAGCAGCAGTACCTCACGATCGACCCGCACAGCCCGCCTGAGTTCCGCGCCAACATCGTGCGCAACCTCGACGAGTTCCACGAGGTCTTCGACACCGCCGAGGGCGATGGGCTCTGGCTCGATCCCGCTGAACGGGTCCGGATCTGGTGACGCGGCTCAGCAGCGGGTGACGCTGCTGAGCAGGAAGTCGCCTCCGGCTCCCTCGCCGGAGGGCTCGCCCATCCCGGCCGAGAGGTAGTCGCCCGGCTTGCGGATCAGCGACTTGGTGGGTGACAACCGTCCCGCCCCGGTGCGGAAGTCGATGCTGCGCCTCTGACCGTCCCGAGTCCGGGAGACGCCCCCCAGGTGGGTGTGTGAGGACTTGCGGTTGTCCAGCCGGACCTTCACCTTCACGCGTCCGTTGCTCAGAGGAATCTTGCAGAGCTGGAGCTTCCCGCCATGGATGCTCATGGTGTTGTGCCAGGAGGCGTGCGCGGC
>JBAWHI010000536.1:0-2775 GCA_049593675.1 Nocardioides sp. | reverse complement strand
TGGAGCTGGAACCGACCGAGATCAAGGCGATCATCACGCGGATGAAGCGGGCCAACGGCCACCTGGCGAGCGTGATCCGGATGATGGAGGACGGGTCGGACTGCGAGTCGGTCCTGACCCAGCTCGCCGCCGTCAACAAGGCGCTCTCACGGGCCGGCTACGCCATCGTCGCCACCGGACTGCAGCAGTGCCTGAGTGAGTCCGACGGCGATCTCGACGGGGTGGACGTGAAGAAGATGGAGAAGCTCTTCCTCGCCCTGGCCTGACGGCCGGTCCACCTACACGCGCTGGCGCGCGACCCGCTCGTCGTCGTCGACGTCGGGGGTCGTCGGCGAGTCGCCGCCCCCCGACTCGGGGGCGGTCTGGCCCGGGCCCACCGGCACCGCCCAACGGGCGGCGTCGTCCGGCAGCCGTACCCGCCACCGCGACCCCGCGCCGACGGCGACCCCCCAGGGGAGCTCGACCTCGAGCTCGACCTGGTCGTCGGTGAGCAGGACGGCGATCTGCCGCGCTCCGGCCGACCTGACCCGCACCACCCGGGCGTCGACCCCGGGGCCGCGTTGGCCGGCGCCCGCGCGGGGGACCACCGGGTCCAGGTGCAGGACCTCACGCCGGAGCAGCAGGAGGGCGGCACCGGTGGTGTGGCACCCCGCGGGAAGCGGCACCGGGCCCCAGGCCGAGTGGTGTGCGCCGTCGACGACGGTGCCCGGGATCTCGCTGAAGCCGCCGAGGAGCCGGGCCGTCTCCACCGTGGCCGGCTCCTGGTACAGCGTCGACATCGGCCCGACCTGGTGGACCGAGCCGTCGATGAGGACCACCGTCGACTCCGCCAGCGCCGCTTCGTCGAGGTCGTGGGTGACCATCAAGATGGTGGGAGCCAGCGCGGCGCGGACCTCCATGAGCAGCTCGTGCATGGAGGTGCGCAGCTCGCGATCCAGCGAGCTGAACGGCTCGTCCAGGAGCAGGGCTCCGCGCTCGGCGGCCAGTGCCCGTGCCAGCGCCACGCGTTGCTGCTGTCCGCCCGAGAGGGAGGCGACACTGCGTGCCGCGTAGCCGTCGAGATGGACCAGACGCAGGTAGCGCTGCGCGCAACGTCGGGACTCGCGGCGGCTGGCCCCGGCCAACCTCGGCGCGAAGCCGACGTTGCCCGCAACGTCGAGGTGGTCGAAGAGCAGGGGCTGCTGGAACATCACGGTGAGGTCCCGTCGCTCCGTCGGCAGACCGGCGACGTCGCGGTCGTCGACCTCGACCCGTCCGCTCCCGGCCGTCTCGAGTCCGGCGGCCACCCGGAGCAGCGTGGTCTTGCCGGAGCCGGAGGGGCCCACGACCGAGACCATCTGCCCGTCCTCGACGTAGACGGAGACCTCGGTGAGGCTCGCGACCTTCGCCTCCGGGTAGCGGTGGGAGACGTGGTGGAGACGCAGGCTGCTCACGGACGGATCCTCTCGGAAGCGGGCATCGGCGACGGGCTGGGGCGGCGCGCGGCTGGTCGGTGACGCTGCAGCCAGGCAGCGGTCGAGACGAGCAGGACCGGCGGCAGCAGGGTGGCGATCGTCAACGCCGCCACCGCGGGGTCGTTGCCGGAACCCGAGGCCGCGGACCCCAGCAGGATGGGTGCGGTGAGGAGCTGACCGCCGCCCACGAGGAGCGTGACGACGTAGTCGCTCCAGCCGACGAGGAAGGCGAGCAGCGCCGCGATCAGGATGCTGCGCCGCGCGGCGGGCAGCACCACCCGCAGCCGCGCCTGGCGCACGGTGGCGCCCAGGGCGCGGGCCTGCTCCTCGACCTCCGGTGAGAGCCGGGCGAACCCCACGGCGCACGTGTAGGCGGTGTAGGGCGTCGCGACGACGGCCAGCAGCACGACCACGGCGACGAGCTCCGGGATGCCGAGTCGGATGAGGACGACGTCGAGTCCCATGGAGACGGCGAACGGCGGGAGCACCAGGGGCACCAGGAGGACGCTCACCACGAGCCAGGGTCGGCGGGTGAGCCGCCAACCCAGGACCCGGCCGGTGAGCACGCCGAGCGGCGTGGCGATCGCGGCGACGGCGACGCCGAGCAGGAAGGAGCGCCACATCGCTCCCGCCAGCCCGGAGTCGAGGGCGTCGAGCCAGCCCTGCGACCCCCAGGACTGGGGCAGCGCTGCGGGGAACGTCCAGCGCTCGGCCGCTGCCCAGATCGGGATGGGGAGCAGGGGGACCGACAACCAGAGCGCCACCAGCGTCACCCCGGCCACGCGAGCCGCCCGCGTCATGTGATCGCCCGCAGACGCGGCAGGGCGATGATGGCGGGCAGCACGACACCGATCGAGAGCAGGGCGCCGACCACGGCCGCCGCGGCGGCCTCGGGCCGGTCGGTCAGCTCGATCGAGCCGAAGAGCCGGAACGCCAGCACCGGCAGGGGTTCGGGGGCCGAGCGCCCCAGCAGCCAGGCGACCTCGTAGGACCCGATCGCGTAGACCATCGTGACGAGGGCCGAGGCGGCGAGCGCCGGGAGTGCGGTCGGCAGGAGGACCCGGGTCAGTCGCTGCGAGGGCCCGGCGCCCAACCCGGCTGCCACCTCCATGCGCTCACGGTGGCCGGGCGCCACGGCGGCCAGCACCACCAGCGCGACGAACGCCGACTCCTTCCAGGCGAGCTCCAGCACGGTGGCGATCGGCCATGGGCCGGCGACGAGCGCGGGCCAGTCGCCGACGACCGGTGCTGCCACCCGCGCCGCGAGGCCGCCGTCGCCGAGCAGCAGCCCGACCGAGGTCGCAGCGGCGAGGTGGGGGAT
>JBAWHI010000535.1:0-3052 GCA_049593675.1 Nocardioides sp. | reverse complement strand
TGTGTCGCGTTGCTCCGTCCGTATGACGTCCCACCGGCCGCGCGCGGGCGTCATGCGGGCAGTGTGTCGCGTTGCTCCGTCCGTATGACGTCCCACCGGCCGCGCGCGGGCGTCATACGGGCAGTGTGTCGCGTTGCTCCGTCCGTATGACGTCCCACCGGCCGCGCGCGGGCGTCATACGGAGAGTGTGTCGCGTTGCTCCGTCCGTATGACGTCCCGCCACCGGCGCGCCACCGGCGCGGCCCGAAGGTCAGGAGTCGAGCCACTCCCGGATCGACTGATCGTGCTGGCCGAGGGTCGGGGGAGCGACGTGGGTAGAGCGCCCGCCGGAGAAGGTGTTGTCGTCGAAGCGGATCGGCGAGCCGGGCAGCTGCAGGGCGCCCTGGGTCGCGTGCTCGACCGACAGAAGCAACCCTTGGGAGATGGCCTGGTCCCAGGTGTAGACGTCGTCCATCGTGCGGACCTTGCCCGACGGGACGCCGGCGTCCGAGAGCAGCTCCAGCCAGTGCTCGGCCGGGGATGAGGCGAAGTGCGCCTCCATGCGTTCGATCAGGGCGTCGCGGTTGGCGACCCGCAGTGCGTTGGTCGCGAAGCGGTCCTCGGTCGCGTCCCACCCGAAGGCGGTGCACAGCGCGCGCCACAGTCCCTCCGACCCGCAGGCGATCTGCACGGGTGCGGTGGCCGTCGCGAACATGCCGTAGGGCGAGATCGACGGGTGGTGGTCGCCGGCCAGCCCCGGCACCTCGCCCCCGACCGTCCACCGGGTGCCCTGGTAGGCGTGGACCCCGACCATCCCGGCGAGCAGCGACGTGCGGACGACGCGGCCGCGACCCGTGGCGGTGCGCTCGTGCAGCGCCGCGAGGACGCCGTACGCGCCGTACATCCCGGCGATGAGGTCCGCGATCGGCACGCCCACCTTGGTCGGCTGCTCGGTGCCGGTGATCGACATCAGCCCACCCTCGCCCTGCGCGATCTGGTCGTAGCCCGATCGGCTCGCCTCCGGGCCGTCGTGCCCGAAGCCGGTGATCGACAGCACGATCAGCCGGGGGTTGAGCTCGTGCAGCCGGTCCACGGAGAAGCCGAGCCGCTCGAGCACGCCGACGCGGAAGTTCTCCATCAGCACGTCGGCGCGCTCCACCAGCCGGGCCAGCACGTCGCGGTCCGCATCGGTCTTCAGGTCGAGGATCAGCGACTCCTTGTTGCGGTTGGCCGACATGAAGTACGTCGACTCGCGCTCGTCGTCCTCGCCGACGAAGGGTGGCCCCCAGCCGCGGCTGTCGTCGCCCGTGGGTGACTCGACCTTGATCACCCGCGCCCCCATGTCGCCGAGCATCATCGCGGCGTGCGGGCCGGCGAGGGCGCGGGTGAGGTCGAGCACGAGCAGGTCGGAGAGGGGTCCGTCGACGGTGTCCTGAGCCATGCCCGCACGCTACTGAGCGCCGCGAGCCCGGCCTAGGGCGAGAGGTGACAACCGCGGGACCGTTCTCCCGGCATGTCGGTGCGGTCTGGTCGAATGGCCGCATGGCGACCCCGGCGACGACGTACCACCTGGTGCGTCCCGAGGCCGTGGCCCACGTCCCCGAGCTCGACGAGCACCAGCAGCGCGTCGTCGACCACCCCGGCGGCCCCCTGCTGGTGCTGGCCGGCCCCGGCACCGGGAAGACCACGACCCTGGTGGAGGCGATCGTCGAGCGGATCGAGGTCCGCGGCGCGAAGCCCGACGAGATCCTCGCCCTGACCTTCTCCCGCAAGGCCGCCGAGCAGCTCCGCGACCGGGTGACGGCGCGGATCGGCCGCACCATGTCCACCAGCCTCGGCTCGACGTTCCACTCCTTCGCCTACGGCCTCATCCGGCAGTTCGCGCCCGCCGACCTCTACGAGGGGCCGCTGCGGCTGTTGAGTGCGCCGGAGCAGGACGTGGTCCTGCAGGAGCTGCTCACCGACGCTCCGGAGGCCGTCCGCTGGCCCGACACGCTGCGCCGGGCCGTGGGCACCCGCGGCTTCGCGACCGAGGTGCAGGCCGTGCTCGCCCGGGCCCGCGAGAAGGGCCTGGAGGGTCACGACCTGCGCGAGCTGGGGCTCGCCGAGGACCTGCCGGAGTTCGTCGCGGCGGGGGAGTTCCTCGAGCAGTACCTCACCGTCCTGGACAGCCGCGGGGCGATCGACTACCCCGATCTGATCCGGCGTGCCGTCCTGGTCGCCGAGGAGCACCGCGACGAGCTGCGGGCCCGCTACCGCCACGTCTTCGTCGACGAGTACCAGGACACCGACCCCGGGCAGGTGGCGCTCCTGCGCGCCCTCGCCGGGGACGGCCGCGACCTCACCGTCGTCGGCGACCCGCACCAGTCGATCTATGCGTTCCGGGGAGCCGAGGTGCGCGGCATCCTCGACTTCCCGGCCGCGTTCCCCCGCGTCGGCGGTGAGCGCGCCGACGTGGTCGTGCTGCGCACCACGCGGCGGTTCGGCCCGGCCGTGCTGCGCGCCTCGCAGCGGGTCGCGGCGCGGCTGCCGCTTCCCGGCAGCATCGAGGAGCGCGCCCGCACCGACTTCCTCGCCCCCGTCGCGCTCGGGGAGCACGGCGAGGGCAGGGTCCAGGCGCTGACCTTCGACACCGAGCGCGCCGAGGCCGAGCACCTGGCCGACCTGCTGCGCCGCGCCCACCTCGAGGACGGTGTCGGCTGGTCCGACATGGCGGTGCTGGTCCGGTCCGGGCGCACCTCCATCCCGCCGTTGCGCCGCTCCCTCGCCGCGGCGGGGGTCCCGGTCGAGGTCGCCGCCGACGACACCCCGCTCCAGCAGGAGCCGGCGGTGCGACCCCTGATCGACGCCCTCGGGGCCGTGCTCGCCCTGGAGGCCGACGACCCGCAGCAGGCCGGGTACGTCGACGCGCAGCGCGCGCACGGGCTGCTGCAGTCGCCGCTGGCCGGGCTCGACGCCGCCGACGTGCGGGTGCTGGCCCGAGCCCTGCGCGCTCGCGACCAGCGTCGCGCGGCGGCCGAGGATCGCGCCCCGGTGTCGTCCCCGGAGCTGCTCCGAGCGGCCGTGGTCGATG
>JBAWHI010000534.1:0-1615 GCA_049593675.1 Nocardioides sp. | reverse complement strand
CGCCCAGTTCGACCGGCTGCTCGACTACGTCGACGACATGAACCGCCCCGGAGTGTCCGGAGATGGTCCGCCCCGGGCTCGGTGGAGTCGAGTAGCTGGAATCTCATGCCACCGTGTTGGATCTCGTGTTCTCGAACTCTATCGGTGTGAGCATCCCGAGTTGGCTGTGTCGACGGCGGCGGTTGTGCCAGATCTCGAGGTAGTCGAACATGGCGTTCGCGAGCTCGAGGCGAGTCTTCCAGACCTTCCGGTCAAGAAGCTCGACCTGCATGCGTGACCAGAACGCCTCGATCATGGAGTTGTCGTAGCAGTCGCCCACCGATCCCATCGAGGGCACCAGTCCGGAGTCCCTTGCTCGCTTGGTGAATGCCCAGGACGCGAATTGGACGCCTTGGTCGGAGTGGATCGTCGTTCCCACGCTCTTGTCGCCTCCCAGGCGGGAGTCGATGGCCGCGCCCAGGGCGTTGGTGGCCAACGCGGCGGTCGGGGATGAGTCGATGGACCAGCCGACCACGCGGCGGGAGTAGACGTCCAAGACGACACAGCAGTAGACCTTGCCCTCGCGCGTCTTGTGTTCGGTGATGTCGGTGACCCACAGCTGGTTTGGCTCGGAGCGGGCGAAGTTCCGCTCGACCAGGTCGGCGGCGATGTTCTCGGGCTTGACCCGGCGCCACTTCGGCCGGCCCCCGAGTCCCTGAAGGCCGGCACGGCGCATCAGCAGCTCGACCTGGCCGTGACCGACCTCGATGCCGCGTCCCAGCCTCAGCTCGGCGTGAACCCGCCGACCGCCGTAGATCCCGCGGGACTCGATGTGGATCTGGCGGATCAGATCGGTGAGCATCGCGTGCCGGATCGACCGCTGCGAGGGCGGCCGCTTCAACCTCTCGTACCAACCGGACTCCGAGACACCGACGACACGGCAGGCGACCTGTACCGGGGTTCCCTCGGCGACGATCACTTCCGCCGCCGAGAACCTGCTTTTGGGTCCGCTGTCTCCTTCAACAGCTCCAGCGCACGCCTGCTTGCTTTCAGCTCCGTCTCGAGGTCGGCGGTGCGCTTGCGCGCCGCGACCAGTTCGGCGTTCTCCGCCGAGGTCAGACCCGGTGCGAGACCCTTATCGATCCTGTCCTGGCGACGCCAGACATAGATCGAGGCTTCGCTGATGCCCAAGTCGTATGCGACCTGGGCGACCGAGCGGCCTTCCTCGAGCAGGTCGATCACCTTGCGTCGAAACTCCGGCGGATATCCCCGTCTGCCCACTGCTGCCTCCTGATGACAGGCATCAGAATCCAGTCAGCCGACTCCACCAAACCCGGGACACGCCAGAGTCTCCGGACATGCCGGGGCGGTTCACGTCGAGGCGGCGTATGAAGAGGAGGAAGGTGATCTGCTCGATGACCTCGAGGGGGTTGGCGATGCCACCGGACCAGAAGGCGTTCCAGATGGCGTCGATCTTGCTCTTGAGCTCCCCGGTGATCACGGGGCGACCCTAACGGGGATCGCCGACGGTGTCGGGGAGGGCGGTTGGCTGGCGGGCATCTCGATACGCCGGGTGCTCGCTCCTTCGTCGCTCGTCCCGGCTACTCGATGACCGAGGGTGCGCGCGCTCCACGGC
>JBAWHI010000533.1:0-8280 GCA_049593675.1 Nocardioides sp. | reverse complement strand
GGCGGCCCGGAAGCCCAGCCGCGCCGCGACCCGACGGTCCGCGCCCACCCAGATGACGTCGTCGACGTGGTCCATCGCGTGCGCCGACCAGTACCACATGTAGAAGGGGTGGACGCCGTGGTAGGCGTGCGAGGTGCGGTAGAGGTGGATGTACCAGGGGTCCTCGGCGAACTGCTGCTCGTACTTCGCACCGACGACCGCGGGGTCCGTCGACTCGGCGAGCACCTCCTCGTAGAAGTCGACGTAGGAGGGGTGGTGCAGCTGGTTGAAGCCCTCGTTGAGCGGGTGGTAGAGGATCACCGCGCCGCCCTTGCGGACGACGGGCTGACCGAGGTAGGAGTTGAAGTAGTAGCCCAGCCCCATGCAGGTCGCCAGGATCGGGTTGAGCGAGGAGTTCACGTTGTAGGGGCCGACGTAGGGGATGCCCATCACCAGGACGTCGGACTGCCCCTGCACCTCGACGAGGTGCTGCCGGTGCACCTTCTCCAGGGTCCGCTCGTGGACCGCCTCGACCTCGCCGGCGTTGACCCCGGTGAGCCCGTAGACCGAACGCATGTCGTGGAACATCTTGTGGCGCATCTTCTGCGGGGCGAGCGCGAGGCCGCGCCGGGCCCCGAGCATCGAGGCCTGGTCCCGGACCGACCACTCCCACTCGCGCTTCTGGAGGAACTCGAAGGACTTGGGGAAGATGTCGTTGTTGAGCGTCGTCTCGATCTGGAACACGTTGACCGTGTCCTTGATGACCCGCCCCATCCGCCACGCCGAGTGGTGCATCGCGGAGTGCTTGTGGTCCATGAAGGAGCGCGAGTGCACCATCGTCTTCGCGTTGTGGTGGTGGCGCAGGGACTTGTACGACGCCAGCCCGATGCCGACGGACTTGTGGCCGCCGTCCATGGCGACGAGGTTCACGTTGACGTAGACGAGCAGATCGGACTCGGCGGCCCGCTTGCTGATCTCGATGTCCTCCCCCTTGTCGGTGGTGCCGAGGTGCGTGAGGTTGTCACGGTCCTCCGCGTCGAAGTTGTAGAGCTTGCCCTGCGGGTAGAACGAGCGGAAGACCCGCTCCCCCACGATGTGCTCGAGCTCGGCCGCCGTCATCCGCCGGTGCAGCGCGTTGGCCGCGATCAGCTCGACGTCGTCGACGCCGGCGTCGGCCGCCATCGTCAGCACGTGCTCGATGATCCGGCCGCGGATGTCGGGGGCGCGCATGCTCGGCAGCGGCAGCGACAGGTCGTCGAAGGCGATCGTGAGCTTCATCCCCGCGAACAGCCGCTCCGGCAGCGGGTCGGAGTCGTGCGGGTGCAGCAGCGCCTCGCGGATGGCCTCGTCGACGTCGGGGACGGCCGGGATCGACTCCGGCGGATAGACGACGCGGGTGCCGAGGGGGAAGTCCTCCAGGCGGAAGCCCAGCCCCTCGTGCACGATCAGCGGCGGGGTGCGGTCGTCCACCTCGAGGACGAATCCTGGGCGACTCATTGCGAACTCCTCGGGTCGAAAGCGACTTTGACCGTGCCGAGGCGGCCGGCCGAGTGGGCGTGGTCGAGCGCTTCACGCCAGCGGTGCAAGGGATAGCTGGCGACGCTCTTGGCCAGCCCCTGGACCGCGTCGGTGGCCACCAGGTCGGTCGCCCTGCTGAACGCGTCGTCGGAGCGGGCGGAGGCGTAGGTGCCGACCACCTCGAGCTCGCGGAACCAGGCCGCGGACAGGTCGGCCGCGGCCGGCATCCCGGACAGCAGCACGCGCCCGCCTGCGCGGGTCGCGTGCAGGGCGGTCTCCAGCGACTGCTTGCTCCCGACCGCGTCGACGGCCACGTCGACGCCGCCGAGCAGGTACGGCGAGGAGTACTGCGGCTCGAGCTGGAACGCACCGGTCGTCCGACGGACCCGCCGCAGGACCTCCCCGGGCGCGACCACCTCGGTGGCACCGAACTCCCGGGCCAGCTCGCGCTGGTGGGCGTGCTTGGCGACCACGATGATCTCGCCGGCGTCGGTGAGCTCGCGCAGCGCGAGCGTCGCGAACAGCCCGACGGACCCGGCACCGCTGACCAGGACCCGGTCGCCGGTGACGACCCCGGCGCGCAGCGCGGTGTGCACGGCGCACGCCACGGGCTCGATGAGGATGGCCTGCTCGTCGGAGAAGCCCTCGGGCACCGGGTGGAGCTGGCTGCGATGGGCGACGAGCTGCTGCCCCCACCCGCCGCCGGTGTCCTTGCAGAAGCCGGTCTGCAGGCCGGGCGCCAGGTGGCCGACGGTGATCCGCTCGCACCGGTTGGTCTGTCCGGCCACGCAGGCCGAGCACGGGTCGACGCCGCGGGCGGCGCAGGTCAGCACCGGGTCGACCACGACCCGGGTCCCCTTCGGCAGGTCCTCGCAGTCCTCCAGCAGCTCGGCGACGACCTCGTGGCCGGGGACGAACGGCAGCGAGACGACGGCCGAGAAGTACAGGCTGGTCTTGCCCGACAGCATCCCCAGGTCGGAGCCGCAGATCCCGGAGAGCCGGGTGCGCAGCCGCGCCCAGCCGGGCCGGTCGATGCGCGGCTCGTCGAGGGTCACCAGCCGCAGCGGCGCCGCGAACCCGGACAGCACCCCCGGCATCCGGCTGCCGACCGCCTTGCCGGCCAGGGTGCGTGAGACCGAGCGGAACATCTCGAGCGCCAGCATCATCGGGGGCCACCTGCCGGGTTCAGGGCACGGGTGTGCGACGTCGAGCTCGCCCAGTCGACGATGTCCCACCGGTGCCGGCGGGCGTGCCGGTAGAGCGACACGTCCGGGCGCACGGCGACCGGCCGCCCGACCGCCTCCAGGAGCGGCAGGTCGGAGTGGGAGTCGGCGTAGCCGTAGGACGACGAGAGGTCGATGTCGTGCTCGGCGGCGTACTGCCGCATCCAGGCGGCTCGCGACTCGCCCACCAGCGGCGACGAGGCGAGGAAGCCGGTGCACACCCCCTGGTCGTCGACGGCGAGCTCGGCTGCCTCGATGTGGTCGAAGAGCGGGCGCAGCGGCCTCGTGAGCGGCCGGATCGCGCCGGTGATGAGCACCGTGCGATGTCCAGCGGCCCGGTGCTCGCGGATCTTTCGCACCGCCGACGGTGAGAGCCGGGTGAGCACGTGGTCGGTGAGGTGCTCGTCGGCGATCACGTCGAGGTCGGCGAGCCGCGCACCGTCGTACTCCCGGTAGACCGAGCGCAGGAAGGCGCTGCGCTCGCGCCGCTCGGCCTGCACCAGCCCGGGCACCTTGGCCGCCATCCGGGCGAGCTCGGAGAAGCGCTCGTTGCCGGAGAGCTCGCGCAGGCGGAGCCAGAGATAGGTCTCGATGACGTTCGAGGACAGCAGCGTGCCGTCCATGTCGAAGAAGGCCGCGACACCGTCCTTCTCCGCCAGGCTCTTGCGGCCCGGCGCCGCCGGGCGCTTGCGCTTGGCCCGGATCTCGTCGAGGCGTCGGATCGGCGCCGTGACCGCCGGGCAGTGGATCTCCTGGAGATAGACCGGCCAGTCCACGCGGGCCGTGTCGAAGACGAACGCCTCCCGGTCGGCGTCGGAGAGCGAGCGGTACAGCGCCAGGGTGTGGGCGTCGGAGAACTGCAGCTCCGCCTGCGCGTACTCCTGGTAGAGACCCATGTAGCGCCGCAGGAACTCCAGCCGGCGACCCTGCTGGTCGAGCTTGCGGGCCAGGTCGCGGGTCCGGTCGCTGCGCGGCGCGTGCCCGAGCACGTAGTCGGCGACCTTGAAGGCCCGCTCGCTGGTGCTGAGCACCCGCTCGACGGTCTGCGATCCGGGGAAGCGCCACTCCGGCAGCCGGGTCGCCCCGCGGTCGCCGGACAGGAACGGATGAGCGTCGAAGTAGGCGCGCACGTTCTCGTAGAGCATCCCGAACGTCAGCGGGTTCCGGTGCCCGGAGGAGACGTGGAAGTAGGCCGGCTCGCCCACCTCGGGCGGTTGCGCGAGGACGCCGACGATCGCGGCCACCACGTGGTCGATCGGCACGATGTCGACGATGGTGTCCGCCGCGCCGGGCATGTCGGGCAGCTCTCCGCGCCCGTAGGCGAGGATCAGCGGCTCGGCCATCTTGAAGCCCTCGATCCAGCCCGGGTAGGGCCGCTCGAGCGCCGACTCGATGATGCTCGGCCGCACGATCGACACCCGACTGGTCCGGGCGTGCTCCTCGACGACCCGCTCGCCGAGGGCCTTGGTGAACGTGTAGCAGTCGGTCCAGCCGAGGCTGCGGGCCCGCTCGGTGCCGACCCGCACCAGCTCCGCCTTGACCCACTCCTTGCGGGAGGCCTCCGTGGCGGTCGCCGCGGTGAGCAGGCCGGCCCGGCTGTGCGTCCGCTCGGCCTTCTTGCGCTCGTTCTCGAGGACGAACGCGCTACGGCTCTGGTGCTCGATCGACCGGCGCTGCGCGAGTCCCCAGGCCAGCTCGGCCTCGAGGTCCACGTCGTGGTCGACGGGCGCCTCGGGGATCACGCCGCGGCGACGGCCCGCGACGTACGCCGTCGAGATGTGCACGTAGTGGATGTCCGGGCCGGCCTCGCGGACCCGGGCCAGCAGCTCCCGGGCGCCGAGCACGTTGGTGCGGAAGCCCTCATCGACGGGCGGATCGAAGGACACGTCGCCGGCGCAGTGCACGACCGCGTCGAGGTCGCTCGGCAGCGGGGGTACGTCGGTGAGGTCCCCGGACAGCACCTCGACCCGGCTCGCGGCCTCGGTGACGTCGGCGAAGATCGGCTTGCGCAGCAAGGTGTCGATGCGTGCCTGCGCCGTGGTCGAGCCCTTGGGGCGCACCAGCACGGTGATCCGCGCCCCGGGCACGTCGCTCAGCAGCAGCTGGAGGAGCGCCTCGCCCACGAAGCCGGTCACGCCTGTGAGCAGGACGTGCTTCCCCTCGAGACGCTCCGAGATCGCGTGTCGGGGACCCGGCATCAGGCGCGCTTCTCCTCGACCTTCTTCTTGACGAAGATGATCGGCAGGATCCAGGTGCCGAGCAGCGACACGATCCAGACGATCACGGTCGCCGCGACCCAGGTCGTGGCCCCGCTGATGGACAGGCCGTCGGAGACCAGCGAGGTGATGATGAGCCCGGCCAGTGTCGCGATCAGCGCGACACCCCCGCGCAGCGCCGAGGCCTTGGTCATCGCCAACTGGGTCAGGAACGGCTGCGCCAGCGCATAGACGACCGTGAAGATGACGACCGCGACCACGAAGGCGGCCCCCGTGATCTCCATGTCGGGGAGCGCGACGGCCGCGACGATCAGCCCGAGGGCGTTGGCGGCCAGCTGGATGATGAAGCCCACGATCATGCGGATCATGGCGTCAACCTACCGCGCTGTGCCAGGGCCCGGCGCGGGGCCCGCGACCGCGCGCGTCGGCGGCGACCCGCCTCGCCCACCGGGACCGGACGAGGGCGGCTTCAGCACGGTGGGCGCAGAGGGGATCGAACCCCCGACCACCTCCTTGTAAGGGAGGTGCTCTACCGCTGAGCTATACGCCCGCTTCACCCCCGGGGCGCACCGACGGCGCCGGAGGGCGGGCACAGACTACGTGCGAACCGGCCCGGAAATGAAGTTGAACCGCAGGCGTCTCGGGTCACCTGCGGTTCAACGAGGACAACACTAGGGCGGCCGTTCAAGCGCTGTCGCGCGTTCTGGGCAAAACCCGGGCGAATCGCGGCGATCGGTCTAGACCGGAGGTCGGCGAGCGCCGGTCAGGCGACGGCGTGCAGGTGCTTGAGGTGCTCGTCGAGGTCGCGCCCCTCGGGCATCGCGTTGTGGACCGACCAGCGCAGCAGCCCGTCCTTGTCGACGATGTAGGACGAGCGCAGCGGGGAGCCACTGGCCTCGTCGAAGACGTCGTAGGAGCGGGCGATGTCGCCGTGCGGCCAGAAGTCGGAGAGCAGCGGGAAGTTCAACCCGTCCTGGTCGGCGAACACGCGCAGCGAGTAGACCGGGTCGCACGAGATCGCCAGCACCTCGGTGTCGAACGTCAAGAACTCGGCCAGCCGGTCCCGGATGCCCGCCATCTCTCCCGTGCACACGCCCGAGAACGCGAACGGGTAGAAGAAGATCGCGACGGCCTTGGTCCCGCGGTAGGACGAGAGCGTGATGTCCTGGCCGAACTGGTCCCGCAGCGTGAAGTCGGGGGCAGGGCCGCCCAGCTCGAGTCCGGTCATGCGGCCATCCTCGCACCCGGCACCGACCCCGCCTCAGTCGGTGTCGAGCTCCCGCTTGAGCACCTTGCCGGTGGCGTTGCGTGGGAGCTCGTCGAGGAACACGATCTCGCGCGGCACCTTGTAGCGAGCCAGGTTGTCCTTGACGTGGGCCTTGAGCTCGTCCTCGGACACCTGACCATCCGCGACGACGAAGGCCCGCAGCCGCGTGCCGTAGTCGGGGTCGTCGACGCCGACGGCCGCGACCTCGAGGACCGCGCCGTGCCGCGCCAGGCAGTCCTCGACCTCCTGGGGGAAGACGTTCTCTCCACCCGACACGATCATGTCGTCGTCCCGGCCGGCCACGTGAAGACGCCCGTCGTCGTCGAACCAACCGACGTCCCCGGTCGACATCAGTCCGTCGACGAGCTCCTTGTGACCACCTCCGGTGTAGCCCTCGAACAGCAGTCGGTTGCCGACGAAGATCCGACCGGTCTCCCCCGCCGGCACCGCCTCGCCGTGCTCGTCGAGGATCTTCACGACGGTCGCGTACGGTGCTCTGCCGGCCGCCGACGGGTCGGCCCGCAGATCGACCGGGTCGGCGATCGAGGCGTAGGCGACCTCCGTCGACCCGTAGATGTTGTAGAGGTGATCGCCGAACCGGTCCATCCAGGCGGTCGCCAGGTCGCCCGGCAGCGCCGAGCCGGAGGAGGCGACGACGCGCACGCGCGACAGGTCGTACGACGCCAGGCTCTGGTCCGGGAGGGCCATCATCCGCTGCAGCATCACCGGGATCACCACGAGGGACTCGCAACGCTCCTGCTGCGTGACGCGCAGGCATTCCTCGGGGTCGAAGCGGCGACGCAGCACGATCGTCGAGCCCAGCAGCATCGCCAGCGCGAGGTGCGCGAATCCCCAGGTGTGGAACAGCGGCGCAGCGATGTGGGTGCGCCAGCCGTAGCGCAGCGGCATCCGCGACAGCAGGGAGACCGCCGCGTCGATGCCGGCCTCGCTGCGGGGCGCGCCCTTGGGCGTGCCGGTCGTGCCCGAGGTGAGGATCACGACCCGTCCGTGTCGGCCGGCCGGTTCGACGTCCGCGGCAGATCCGGCCGCGATGAGCTGGTCGAGCGTGGGAGCGTCGGGCTCTTCGTCGGTCCACGCGAGCACCGAGGTCGCCACGTCCGCCGACGCCAGCAGCTCGCCGAACTCCTCGTCGTGGACCACCAGGGCGGGCCGCTCCCGCTCGAGCACGTCGACGAGCTGCGGCCCCGCGAAGGCGGTGTTGAGGTAGAGCAGGTCGGCCCCCAGCTTCGCGGTCGCGATGCTCGCCTCGACGAAGCCCCGGTGGTTGCGACACATCAGCGCGACACTGTCGCCCTCGCGCACCCCCAGCCCCGCGAAGCCCCTCGCCAGGGCGTTCGAGCGGCCGTGCACCTCGGCGTACGTCAGCGAACCGAGCTCGTCGACGATCGCCGTGCGGTGCGGGTCCAGCAGCGCCGCGGCGGCGAAGCCTCCCGCCGGCCCGGTGCCCCAGTCCTGGAGGCTCTTGGCCGCCTTGGCGAGCGCGATCGGGCTGTGGGGTCGGATGACGCCCGCTCGGCCGAGCACCTTGAGGGTGGTACCGGAGGCGCTGACGCCGGTCCTGGCACTCTGGAGGAGGTCGTGGAGCACGCGATGCCTTTCGTCAGCCGGGTGGGTCGACGTCCGTGCAACGAACGGCGACCGGGTTGGTCCCGGGTGACCCTGCGCACGTCTGGCTGTGCGGACTCCTAAGCGACCGTCTTCGGCGCGATCAACCGGGTCGCGGACCAGTCCTTGCTGACCGTGGCCGTCGTCGTCTGGGAGAGGCCGGCGATCGGGGCCGCCTCGGCGATGTCGGCGGGGTCGACGGCGTTGGCGCGGCCGACCTTCGGCGTGAGCAGCCAGATCGCGCCGCCACCCACCAGGTCCGTGAGCGCGTCGACCAGGCTGTCGACCAGGTCCCCGTCCTCGTCGCGGAACCAGAGGATCACCGCGTCGACCACGTTGCCGTAGTCACCGTCGACCATGTCGGCGTCGATCGCGTCCTCGATGGCAACCCGCAGGCCGTCGTCGGAGTCCGAGTCCCAGCCCAGCTCCTGGATGACCATGCCGGCCGTGA
>JBAWHI010000532.1:0-6975 GCA_049593675.1 Nocardioides sp. | reverse complement strand
CCATCATCCGGCGCCGGCCGTACGCGTCACCGAGCCGTCCGCCCGTGACGAGGGTGAGGCCGAACGCGAGCGCATAGCCGGACACCACCCACTGCACCGTCGCGGTCGAGGTGTCCAGCCCCTCGCGGATCGAGGGGATGGCGACGTTCACGATCGTGACGTCGAGCAGCGCCATGAAGCCGATGACGAGGGAGACGCCGAGGATCCGCCATCGGCGCGGGTCGGGCTCGTGGTCGGCGGAGCGAGCGGCCTCGGGGTCGTCGGCCCCCTGATCGGCGTCGACGACGTGCTCGGTCACCTGGTCCCGGTGCCCGGGCGGGGGCGTCGGCATGCCTCGGCGGGGCCGCGGCTGGGCGTGCGACGGCGGTGGGATCGGCTCGGTTGCGGACGTTCCAACGGTGGCGACGTCACCGCTGGCTCGGCCGGGAGACCGACGCTCAGACCCGCGCGGTGCCGCCCCAGTTCGCCAGCTTGGTCGCGACCGTGTGCAGGTCAGCGCGCCAGACGTCGACCGGGACCGGCGGCAGGATGTCGTCCCACTCGACGGCGTAGGAGCCCTTGATCTGGGCGAAGCCCTCGGGTCGGGCGATGAACCAGATGTGCGAGTGCGCCGAGCCGTCGCCCCAGCGGTTGACGTGGCACCGTCCGATGCCCGGGAGCGCCTCGATGATCCGCACCAGCCGGTTCGCGATCCGGCCGAGCTCGCCGGCGTGCTCGTCGTCGAAGCTGCCGACGTCGAAGTGCTCGCGGGTCCACAGCGTCAGCACCAGCGGCATCCCGCTGGGCTTGTCGGACGCCGTGAGCACCCAGTGCTCGTCCTCCCACACGACCCGGTCGGGGTCGAAGCCCGCGCACGCCCAGCAGGGCGTGCCGCCCTCCTCGCCCTCGCGCGGGGCCTCGGGCCCGGGCGCCGCCAGGGTCTTCGGTACGACGGCGCCGTCGGCGGACTCCCACGGGAAGATGTCCCAGGTGGTCATGTCGGGGGCGGCGAGCCGCCCGTCCTCCCCGGCGGCGGCGCTCGCGCGTGCGTGGATCTGGTCAGCAGACTCCGGCATGGCGTCACTGTGCCAAACGCCGACTTGCGCCCGGACCGCGACCCCCCGAAGGATCGCCGCATGAGCGCTCCCGTCACCGTCTCGATCACGCGCACCATCGCCCCGGGCCACGGTGACGAGATGCTGGCCTGGATCCGGGCGGGCTCGGCGCTCGCCACCCGCTTCGACGGGTTCCTCGGCTCCGGATGGGTGCGTCCGGTCCGCGACTCGCACGAGTGGCACATGCTCTACCGGTTCGCCGACGAGGAGTCGCTGGCGGTCTGGGAGGCGTCGCCGCAGCGCGCCTGGTGGCTGGGCGCCGCTCAGGGGCTCGTCGGGGAGTCGCGCATCGAGCGGCGTACCGGCATCGAGGGCTGGTTCGACACCCCCGTCACGCACGACGTCGAGGACCTCCGCCCGGCGGCGCCGGCGCCGCCGAGGTGGAAGCAGGCGTGCGTGATCTTCCTGGTCTTCTATCCGCTGAGCGTGACCGCGAACTGGCTGGCCGGCTACGTCGTCGCCGACTGGGTGCTGCCGCTGCGGGTGCTCGCGGTCGTGCTGGTGATGACGCCGATCATGACCTACCTGGCGCTGCCGTGGATCACCCAGCAGATGGCCTGGTGGCTGCACGGCAGGCCGGCGCCGTGGCGGCGGGGTCGGACCGGTGACGCAGCCGAGGAGTCCGCCGAGGGGTCCACCGGGTGAGACGAGCGGCCTTGACCTGCGCGACCGGTGAGTGATCAGGGTGGGGGGCATGAAGACGCTCTCGGGAACGATCTCTGCCCTGCTCGCCAGCCTCGCCCTCGCCCTCGGGCTCACCCTCGCCACCAGTACGCCGGCCGCGGCGGTCACCCACGCCAGTGCGACCTCGCAGTTCAGCGCTGCCGGCATCTCGTGGACCTCGTCGGGCGGGTGCAGCGACCGCACCGACCCGACCTGCACCTCCTTCGACGGGCTGCGTCAGGCCAGCGTCGACGGCGCGATCACGCTGAAGAACGCCAGCGGCTGCAGCCTGATGATCACCGGCGGCACCGAGACCGGCCACGCGGGCGGCACCTACAGCCACGCGAACGGCTACAAGCTCGACTTCTCGCGGACCTCGTGCCTGACGAGCTGGGTCCACGACACCTACACCTACATCGGCCAGCGGGGCGACGGCGCCGCGCTCTACGAGGCCGCCTCCGGCAACGTGTACGCCGACGAGGGCAACCACTGGGACGTGACGTACTACACCTGCGGCTGCTGACCGCGTCCCGCCGTAGGCTGCGGGCGTGGCCGAACTGAACATTCCGACCGCGCCCGCCGTCGAGGGCGCCACCCACCTGCACTCGGGCAAGGTGCGCGACCTCTACGAGCTCCCCGGCGGCGACCTGCTGATGGTCGCCAGCGACCGGATCTCGATCTTCGACTTCGTCCTCGACACCACGATCCCCGACAAGGGCGAGATCCTGACGCGGATGTCGCTGTGGTGGTTCGACCAGCTGGCCGACCTGGTGCCCCACCACGTCCTCTCCACCGACGTGCCCGCGCAGGTCCGGGGCCGCGCGGTCGTGTGCGAGCGGCTGGCGATGTACCCGGTCGAGTGCGTCGCACGCGGGTACCTCACCGGGTCCGGGCTGCTCGACTACCGGGCCACCGGCGAGGTCTGCGGCATCGCGCTGCCCGGCGGGCTCGAGGACGGGAGCCGGCTGCCCGAGCCCGTCTTCACCCCCGCGACCAAGGCCGAGCTGGGCGACCACGACGAGAACGTCTCGTACGACGCCGTCGCGCTCACCATCGGCGACGGTCGCGCCGCCGAGCTGCGCGACCTGACCCTGCAGGTCTACGCGCGAGCCGAGCAGATCGCCCGGGAGCGGGGGATCATCCTCGCCGACACCAAGCTCGAGTTCGGTGCTCGCACCGACGGCACCACCGTGCTCGGCGACGAGGTGCTGACCCCCGACTCGTCACGGTTCTGGCCGGCCGACGAGTGGCGCCCGGGTCAGACCCAGCCGTCCTACGACAAGCAGATCGTCCGCAACTGGGCGCTCTCGCCCGAGTCCGGCTGGGACCGCGACTTCGGACAGGCGCCGCCGCCGCTCCCGGCCGAGGTCGTCGACCGCACCCGCAGTCGTTACGTCGAGGCCTTCGAGCTGCTGACCGGCGAGCGCTGGTAGCGCGGTGCGGACGGTCGCGTTCCCGGTGTCGTGCGAGGTCGCCTTCGACTACCTCGCCGACCCGCACCACCGCGCCGACTGGCAGTCCAGCCTCGCCCGGGTCGAGGACGTCGACGGCGAGGTCCGGGTCGGCCAGACCTGGGTGGACGTGACGAAGCCGGGGCTGCGGCCGCTGATGGAGACCACCGAGCTGGTCCGGCCCCACCGGTGGACCGAGCGCGGCACCTGGCGCGGGATCTCGGCCACGCTGACGCTGACCTTCACCGCGACTGCCGACGGGTGCGACGTCGCGTCGGCCATGTCGCTGCGGGGTCGCGGCCTGCGAGCGCCACTCGCGCGTGGGTTGTCGCTGCTGGCGCCGGCGGCCGTGCGCAGTGACCTGCGCCACGCGGCCCGTCGGCTGGCGGGTTAGGTTGGGTGGCATGACGACGTACAACCTGGCCACCCTCCTCGAGGACAGCGCGACGACCTACCCCGAGCGCACCGCGATCGTGATGCCCCGGCCGGACGGCGAGGTCACCCGGCTGTCCTACGCCGAGGTCGATGCGTTCTCGAACATGGTCGCCAACCTGCTCGTCTCGCGCGGCATCGAGCCCGGCGACAAGGTGGCCCTGACCTGCCCCAACCTGCCGTACTTCAGCGTCGTCTACTTCGGCATCCTCAAGGCGGGCGCCACCGTCGTCCCCCTCAACGTGCTGCTCAAGGGACGCGAGGTGGCCTACCACCTCAACGACTCCGACGCGAAGGCCTACTTCTGCTTCCAGGGCACGCCGGAGCTGCCGATGGGCGAGGCCGGGTACGCCGGGTTCGGTGAGGCCGAGGCCTGCGAGCACTTCTTCGTCATCACCGCCGAGCTCGGTGCCGACTCGCCGATCGCGGGCACCGAGACGATGGCGCAGGCCATGGGTGGCCAGGCCGGGACGTTCGACACGGTCGCGACCGACGAGGACGACACCGCCGTCATCCTCTACACCTCCGGCACCACGGGTCAGCCCAAGGGTGCCGAGCTCCGGCACCGCAACATGCGCGACAACGCGCTGTCCGGTGAGCCGCTCTTCGGCGCCAACGCCGAGGACCCCGACACCTACCTGTGTGTCCTGCCGCTGTTCCATTCCTTCGGCCAGACCGTCTGCCAGAACGGCGCCTTCGCCTACGGCGCCACCGTCGTGATGCTGCCGCGCTTCGAGGCCCACGCCGCGCTCGGGCTGATGCTGAAGGAGGGCATCACCTTCTTCGCCGGGGTGCCGACGATGTACTGGGGCCTGCTCGGTGCGCTCGCCGACGGCAACGCGGACGGCTCCGGCATCGATGTGTCCGCTCTCGCCGCCAAGCTCCGCGTCGCGGTCGCCGGCGGCTCCGCGCTCCCGGTCGAGGTGCACAAGGAGTTCGAGAAGAAGTTCGGCATCACGATCCTCGAGGGCTACGGCCTCTCGGAGACCTCCCCGGTCGCGTCGTTCTCGAAGTACGGCGAGCCCGTGCGGGTCGGCTCGATCGGCACCCCGATCCCGGGTGTCGAGATGAAGCTCATCGACGAGACGTGGGGCGAGATCGACGGCGCCGACCAGATCGGCGAGATCGCGATCAAGGGGCACAACATCATGAAGGGCTACTACGGTCGCCCGGAGGCGACCGACGAGGCGATCCGCGACGGCTGGTTCCGCTCCGGCGACCTCGGCAGGCGTGACGAGGACGGCTGGTACTACATCGTCGACCGGTCCAAGGACATGATCATCCGCGGCGGCTACAACGTCTATCCGCGCGAGGTCGAGGAGGTCCTGATGACCCACGAGGCCGTCTCGCTGGCCGCCGTGATCGGCGTGCCCCACGAGAGCCACGGCGAGGAGATCAAGGCGGTGGTGATCCGCAACGCCGGCTCCGAGATCACCGAGGACGAGCTGATCGCCTGGGGCAAGGAGCAGATGGCGAACTACAAGTACCCCCGCATCGTCGAGTTCGTCGACGCCCTCCCGATGACCTCGACCGGCAAGATCCTCAAGCGTGAGCTGAGCTGATCGGGGACGCGCCAGCGGACCCGGTGGTGGTCGAGCGGGCGGCGCGGCTGGGCGGCCTGGGAAGCTTTGTCGGCCGGCCGACAGAACCAGACCCTGGACGACGAAGCTTTGCCGTCCAGCGGTGAGCTTCGTCGGCCGGCCGACAAACCTCCCCCACCCCTACTGGAACGGGTTCGGCGTCGCTCCGGGCAGGGTGGCGAGCAGCTCGCGGGCCTGGGCGGCGACCTTGTGCTCGACGAGCACCTCGTAGCGGGTGGCGACCACCTGGGTGATCGAGGAGAAGTCGCGCTGTCCCCGGGTGAGCGCATAGCCGAGCAGCGCCCACACGACGCCGAACAGCGCGCCGAGGAGCATCGTGGAGAGGACGATCGTCCAGAAGCCATCCTCGCCGAACAGGGAGAAGATCAGCCCGACGAACAGGCCGAGCCAGAGTCCGGAGAGGACGCCGCCGAGGGCCACCCGGCCGGTGGTGAGTCGACCCGTGATCCGCTCGACCCGCTTGAGGTCGGTGCCGACGATCATCAGGTGCTCCACGGGGAACTTCTCGTCGGAGAGGAAGTCCACGGCCTTCTGGGCGGCGGCGTAGTCGTCGTAGATGGCCAGCGACTGGGGGAACTCCAGACGCAGCCGGTCGGCGCCGGTGGGTGCTGTGGGCATGCTCATGCGGACCAGTCTGCCGCAGCCCCCTACCCGGGCTCCTACACTGGTGGCGTGCCCCGCGTAGTCGTCGACGTCATGCCCAAGCCGGAGATCCTCGACCCCCAGGGCAAGGCCGTTCTCGGCGCCCTGCCCCGTCTGGGGTTCTCAGGCGTCACCGACGTCCGTCAGGGCAAGCGGTTCGAGCTCGAGGTCGAGGGCGAGGTGAGCGACGAGGTGCTCGCCGAGGTCGAGAAGATGGCCGAGACGCTCCTGTCCAACCCGGTGATCGAGACGTTCTCGGTGCGGGTGGAAGAGGCCGCCTCGTGAGGGTCGGGGTCGTCACCTTCCCCGGCTCCCTGGACGAGGTCGACGCCCAGCGCGCCGTGACGCTCGGCGGCAACGAGGCGGTCCCGCTCTGGCACGGGGACCACGACCTGCGCGGCGTGGACGCCGTGGTCCTGCCGGGCGGCTTCTCGTACGGCGACTACCTGCGCTGCGGCGCGATCTCGCGCTTCTCCCCGGTGATGACCGAGGTGATCGAGGCTGCCCAGCAGGGGATGCCGGTGCTCGGCATCTGCAACGGCTTCCAGATCCTCTGCGAGTCGCACCTCCTGCCCGGCGCGCTGATCCGCAACGACCACCGCAAGTTCGTCTGCCGCGACCAGCGGCTGCGCATCGAGAGCTCCCGGACGCCGTGGACCGCTGCGTACGCCGAGGGCGCCGAGGTCACCATCGTCCTCAAGAACGGCGAGGGCGGCTTCGTCGCCGACGACGACACCCTCGACCGGCTCGAGGGCGAGGGCCAGGTCGTCGCCCGCTACCTCGGCGGCAACCCCAACGGCTCGCTGCGCGACATCGCCGGCATCACCAACGAGCGCGGCAACGTGGTCGGCCTGATGCCCCACCCCGAGCACGCCGTCGAGAACCTCACCGGCGCGGGCACCGACGGGCTCGGCTTCTTCACCAGCCTGGCCCGGGTCGCGGAGTCCGTCTTCTCGTGAGCCCGCTGCATCTCTTCCGCCGCGTCGCGATCGCCGAGGCGATCACCTGGGCACTGCTGCTGACCGGCATGTTCCTCAAGTACGTCACCGAGACGACCGAGCTCGGCGTCCAGGTCTTCGGCATGGTCCACGG
>JBAWHI010000531.1:0-4943 GCA_049593675.1 Nocardioides sp. | reverse complement strand
CCGGCGAAGTCCTCGGCCGGCCAGCCGAGCTTGAGCAGCGCCTGCTTGAGGTTGCCGCGCTCGGAGGCGTGCACGGCGACGCTGTCGTCGTCGATGCGGGTGCCGAGCATCCCGGCGATCTTCTTCGCGCGCAGCACCTCCTCGAGCACCGGCCGGTCGTTCGAGACCAGCACCAGGCCGTGGGTCGGGTGCTTCTCCAGCCGCAGCCGGCCGTAGCGGGCCATCGTCTCCGCGACGTCGACGAGCAGCGCGTGCGGGACGGAGTAGCGGCTGTACTCCAGCAGCGTGTCGATCACCTGCTCGGCGTCGTGGCCGGCGGCGCGGGCGTTCCAGAGGCCGAGTGGCGTCAGCCGGTAGGTGTGCACGTGCTCGGGGGAGCGCTCCAGCTCGGCGAACGGGGCGATCGCCTTGCGGCAGTCGACGGCGCGCTCGTGGTCGACCTCGAGGAGCAGGGTCTTGTCCGACTGGACGATGAGGGGGCCGTCGTTCACTTCGTCGATCCTAGGTGGGCGGGGGTGAGAACTGGCCGCCGCCTCACGCCGGGCTGCCGGCGCGCTGGCGAGCCCGGTACGCCGCGACGTTGGCGCGCGAGGAGCAGCGGTCCGAGCAGTAGCGTCGTGAGCGGTTCGGGGAGGTGTCGACGTAGACGTTCGTGCACGGGGCGGCCGAGCAGACGCCCAGCCGGTTCGGGCCGAGGTCGCAGACCAGGATGGTGAGCCCCAGCAGGGACTCCCCGACGAGGAGCTCCGCGACGCTGGCGTTGTCGGTGGCGACGTGCAGGTGCAGGTCGCTGTGGTCGTGGTCGGAGATCCGGGGCGTGATCGGGTGCTGCGACATCAGGTCGTTCAGTCCATCGACCACCTCGGGGACCCGGTCCAGCTCGCCGGCATCGAAGACCGGTCGCAGCTCGCGCTGGAACCTGCGCAGCAGCATGCAGTCACGATCGCTCGCCCGCGACTGGAGCCGGTCCCGGCCGTCGAGGTGGGCCACCAGGCCGTCGACCTCGGACAGGTCGGCGTTCAGGAGGGCCGCTGCGGCCTCGGCATACCGGAGGAAGTCCACGATTCAAGCGTAGGCGGCGCCTGCACGATCAGTCCGAGACCGTCCGCACGGTGGTGATCCGATGCACGGCGAAGGTGCGGACGTCGTCGCTGCGGTGGTCGTGCGCGGTCAGCGACCCGCCCTCGACCCGGATCGGGTCGACCAGTCGCTCCGACGTGGTGCCCTGGTTGTCCACGTAGCCGATGAGCACGGTCGCGTCGGCCTGGATCGCCTCCCGCAGCGCCGCCATCGATCCGCTGGGGCTCAGCGCCTCGGGGGCCGCCGCCGGCCGCGACGCCTCCGCCCGGTCGCCGGCGCGGATCGCGGTGACGACGTGGGTGGTGTGGGCGGCGTCCCGGGCGGCCCGCGCCCCCCGGGGCCGGTGCTCCTTCGGGGTACGGGAGCGCAGCAGGTCGGGACGGGCGACGTGGACGGTCCCGTCGGCGGCCTCGACGACCGGTGCCGCGCCGAGGTCCCGCAGCCGGGGGAGCAGTACGTCGAGGGGCGTCGAGCTGACCAGGACGGTCGGGGCGATCCGCCGCAGGCCCAGCGTCCCCGCCCGCGGGTGGTGCAGCAGCTCGGTGAGCGCGGCCTCGTCGTCGGAGCGCAGGAACGCCTCGGCGTGACCGACCCGGACCGTGCCGAAGGTCCGCGCCGTGTCGTCGACCAGGTAGCTCAGCGGCTGGGGCACCGGCGTCCGCGACACGGAGGCGACGAACTCGTGCAGGTCGACGGCGGTCCACCCCATGTCCAGTGCCCGACGCACCGAGCCGGGGGTGAAGCGGTAGACGGTCGCGCCGCCGCGCGACTCGACGTCGGCCACGATCTGCAGCTGGCGGGCCAGGCCGGACTCCAGCGGCCCCGGTGCGACCGCGGTCAGGTCGGCCTGGAGCAGCACGTGGTCGACGGGGTCGGGGAGCAGCTCGGCCAGGAGCCGCTCGGCCGCGCTGCGGTCCTCGTCGACGAAGGCGCGGCCGTAGGACGTCAGCCCGCCGAGGGCCACCAGTCCGAGCGCGGCCGCCTCGTCGAGCGCCCATCCCACCTGGGTGTCGCGGGTGCGCGGACGCCGGGGCCGCAGCCACGCGATCCGCTGCACCAGCGACGCGACGCCGGTGCCCGCAGCGAGCACCTCGCCGGCCGGCAGCTCCGCGAGGGTCTCGAGCGCCATCCGGCGACTCTCGCTCTGGTGCATCCCGGTGAGCTCCGGGGTCAGTGCGTTCCAGGGCTTCCCGGCCGGGTCTCGCTGGCCGACCAGGCTCGGCATCCGAGCGCTGTCCAGCCACCCGCGCACCAGCGTCGCCCAGCGCTCGGCCACGGGGCGGGCGGTCCACTGGTCGTAGAGATCGGTCGGGACCCAGGCGGGGTTGCCGTTCGGGTCGGCCGCGGTCGACAGCAGCCCCGAGGCGTACGCCGTCTCGACGAGAAGAGCGGCGGTCGGCTCGTCGACGTGCAGCTCCGCCGCGGTCGCGCGCAGGTCGCGCACCCCGAGCCCGCCGCTGCGCAGCGACGACGGTGGTGTCAGGCCCCAGTGGTCGAGGAGCAGCTCGATGCGCCGGACCGCGTCGAAGGCGGCGCCGGCCCCCGCGCGATCGACCAGCGTCTGACCGCGCTCGGCGGTGGCCAGCCGCGGCACCAGGTCGACCGGCTCCGACGTCGTGTGGCCCCCGCGCAGGGCGAGGCCGACCTCCCCGGGCAGCACCACGACGCCTCCGCTGCGCGGGATCAGCAGCCTGCGGGCGAGCAGCTCCTCGGCCGGGGTCTCCGCGTCCTCGGGAAGCACCGTGTGCCGGGCCGTCCCGGTCGTCGCCTCGCCACCGGAGTCGAGGACGTGCTCGAGCAGCGCACGGGCCTGCGGCGACAGCTCGTCGATCCGGCGCCGGACCTCGTCGGGCGACGGGGCGTCGACCGAGACCGGGCGCAGCCCGCTCATCGTCAGGGCCTCCGCGACGCCGCTCAGCGCTCGGAGCCCCTGCGGGGACTCCCAGGCCAGGGCCAGGTCGAGCAGGCGGGCGAGGGCGTCGGTCACGGCGTCCGCAGCGCCGTTCACCGCGGCCACCAGGCCGGCCTCGGTGGTTTGACCGACGACCACGAGGGCATCTAGGACACTGAGCTCGGCCTGCGTCAGCTGGTCGAGCGCTCGAAGCAACGAGGACCGGGTGGCGGCACGTGACGCCAGCTGTCCCGAGTCGTGAGGGGCCGGAGTGGCGAGATCGGGTCGGGCAAGGAGCAGACGGGTCAGCCGTGCGTCCGGCCAGCTGCGCAGCTGGTCGGCGAGTGTGCGGAACCCGGTGGACATCCCTTCAACGCTACCGGCCCCCTCGTCCGGAGGGCACAGCCGATGAGACAGGTCGAGCTGCACCACGGCGCGGCCACCGACGTCGGCCGGGTCCGCGAGGTCAACGAGGACGCCTGGCTGGCCATCCCGCCCGTCTTCGTCGTCGCGGACGGCATGGGCGGGCACGAGGGCGGCGACGTCGCCAGCGGCATCGTGGTCGAGGAGTTCGCGCGACTCGCCGCGGAGGGCTACGACCCCGAGCGGGGGGTCCTCGCCGTGGCGGCCGCGATCGAGGCGGCCCAGCGCCGGATCGGGGAGTACGCCGAGGAGCAGGCGGCACGCGGGGTCGACCGGCGTCGCAGCGCCGGTACCACCGTGGTCGCCGCCCTGCTCGTCGAGGAGTCGGGCGAGCCGGCGTGGCTGCTCGCCAACCTCGGCGACTCACGGGCCTACCGCTTCTCCGACGGCGTGCTCGACCAGGTGAGCACCGATCACAGCCTGGTCCAGGAGCTCGTCGACGCGGGACGGATCCGACCCGAGGAGGCCGCCACCCATCCCGAGCGCAACGTGATCACCCGCGCCCTGGGCGAGACGGTCGGAGCCGAGGCCGACTACTTCGTGCTGCGGCTCGCCGACGCCGAGCGCGTCCTGCTCTGCAGCGACGGCGTCACCGGCATGCTCGACGACGCCGCCGTCGCGACGATCCTCGCCGAGACCGCGGACCCCCGCGATGCCGCCGACGGGCTGGTCGCTGCGGCGGTCGCGGCGGGGGGTGAGGACAACGCGACGGCGGTCGTGGTCGATGTGGTGGGATTGGTCGCCGACGACGGCTACGACTCGGTGCGGCAGCGGGCGAGTCTCGAGCAGAAGCTGGGAGCACGACCGTGAGCGAGGCCTGGTCCTGCCGGAGCGGCGACTGGTTCGGCATCTTCGGCGAGCACGCCGCCGTCCTGCTCCCGCCGGCCGAGAAGTCGCGGGCGGTGGCCGTCTGGGAGCTCGTCGACGACGGAGCCGGCTTCGACGAGACGTTGGACGCGCTGATCTCCTCCGGGCTGCGTGACCTGGCGGGCTTCGTGCTCGTCAGCCGCGCGGGCGACGAGACGCGGGTCGTGCTCCGCGGTGAGGCGCACGCCCACCTCGTCACGAGCGACGGCGAGGTGCACGTCGACGGCGACCGGTCCACGACCTGGGTCGAGCGCACCCTCTCCGGCGTCGTCCGGGTCAGCGTCGAGGTCAGCGACGGGCACGACGACGACCGCCGCCTGGTCCTCGCCCACGCCCTGGCCCGGGTGTCGTCGGCCGAGTGGACCGGAGCCGATGCCGATGCCCAGGCGGTGGCGGACGCCGAGACCGACGCCGACCACGACGCCGACCACGACGGTCAGACCCGGGCGGGCGCAGCCACGGCAGCGCGGGCGCTGCCCGGGATCCCCGGCCAGCTGCCGGCCCCTGCGGTGACCGCCCGGCCCGTCGCCCGGCTGGTCCTCTCCACGGGCGAGACGGTCGACGTCGACCGGACCGTGGTGGTCGGCCGCGCGCCCGAGACCTCGGCCGCCGACCACGAGGGGACGCGTCTGGTCCGGGTGCCGAGCCCGCAGCAGGAGATCTCCTCGGTCCACCTCGAGGT
>JBAWHI010000530.1:0-4852 GCA_049593675.1 Nocardioides sp. | reverse complement strand
GGTCCGGGAGGTCGCGACGTCGTCGACGGCCGGGAGCCGGGAGGACATCGCGCCCACGGAGAGGACCTTCGGCGACTTCTTCTGCCCGGCGCGGCGAGTCATCGTGACCCGCAGCTGGTAGGACGTGACGCCCGCCGGCACCACCCACGTGTCGACGTTGACCGAGGCGAGGTCGTCGGCCTGACCGGACCGCGTCGTACGCCGCACGAAGCGGTCGCCGTCGGCCCAGATCGCCAGCGTGTCCCATGACGAGGTCGTCGAGCCGGTGCGTCCGCGCACCGCGATCCGCACCTTGCTGTCACCGGGGGTGCGCGCCGACCAGGAGGCGATCAGCCGGGTGAGGGCGAAGCCCGGTGAGGTCCACGGCGACGTCCACCTGGCCCGACGCTTCTCGGGCTCGATCCCGCGCAGCGGATCCGGCGCGTCCCACTGCGTGTAGTCGATCTGCCGCGCGGGCGCGGCCACGGCGGGGGCGGCGGACACGACCGGGACCAGCAGGGCGGCGCCCAGCGCGGCGCTCACCATCGGAGCGAGGAGTGAGGATGTCAGGGGGCGCACCCGCAAACCCTAGACTTGTCGGGTGACCTTCAGGCTCTATGACACCGCGACCCGCGAAGTCCGTGACTTCGTTCCCCTCGAGGAGGGGAAGGCGGGTCTCTACGTCTGCGGTCTGACGGTTCAGTCCGAGCCGCACGTCGGCCACGTCCGCTCCGGCGTGAACTTCGACGTCCTCCAGCGCTGGCTGCGCCACCTCGGCTACGACGTGACCTTCATCCGCAACGTCACCGACATCGACGACAAGATCCTGGCGAAGGCCGAGGCCGCCGGCCGACCCTGGTACGCCCACGCCGCGATCGTGCAGCGCGAGCTCGCCAAGGCGTACGCCGCCCTCAACGTGGCGCCGCCGACCTACGAGCCGGCCGCCACCGGCCACGTTCCCGAGATGCTCGAGCTGATCGCGCTGCTGATCGACAAGGGACACGCCTATGCCGCCGAGGACGGCTCCGGCGACGTCTACTTCGACGTCCGCTCGTGGCCGCAGTACGGCGAGCTGACCCGGCAGAAGATCGACGACATGGAGGCCGCCGGCGACGCGGACCCGCGTGGCAAGCGCGACCCGCGCGACTTCGCGCTGTGGAAGGGCTGGAAGCAGGAGACCGAGCCGGCGACGGCCTCCTGGCCGAGCCCGTGGGGTCGCGGCCGGCCGGGCTGGCACATCGAGTGCTCGGCGATGGCGGGCAAGTACCTCGGCTCCGCCTTCGACATCCACGGCGGCGGCGTCGACCTGCGCTTCCCGCACCACGAGAACGAGCAGGCCCAGTCCCGTGCGGCCGGGCACCCGTTCGCGTCGTACTGGATGCACAACGCGTGGATCACCACCGCCGGCGAGAAGATGAGCAAGTCGCTGGGCAACTCGCTGGCGATCCCGGCGGTGCTGGAGCGCTACCGCGGCATCGAGCTGCGCTACTACCTGGTCGCCGCGCACTACCGCAGCCACGTCGAGTTCAGCTTCGAGGCGCTGGACGAGGCCGCGGTCGGGTTCCGCCGGATCGAGGGCTTCCTCGCCCGCGCCGGTGCGGTCGAGCCCGGTGAGCTCCCCGACGCCTTCGTGGCGGCGATGAACGACGACCTCGGCACGCCGGCCGCGCTCGCGGTCCTCTTCGACGTGGTCCGCGAGGGCAACACCGTGCTCAACAGGGGCGACGACCCCAGGCCGCAGGCCGCGCAGGTGCTCGCGATGCTCGACGTGCTCGGGCTGGACCCGGCCGACCCCGTGTGGGGCGGCGGCACGGACGACCAGGGGCTGACCGACGCGGTCGACGTGCTCGTGGCCGGCCTGCTGGAGCAGCGCGCTGAGGCTCGCGCCACGAAGGACTTCGCCACCGCCGACGCGATCCGCGACCGGATCAAGGCGGCCGGCATCGAGATCGAGGACACCCCCGACGGACCGGTCTGGTCCCTGGAAGCAGGCACGAAGTAATGGCAGGCAACAGCCAGCGCAAGGGCGCGATCAAGAAGTCCGGCAAGGGCAACCCGACCGCCGGGTCGGGTGGCCGGGTGCGCCGTGGCCTGGAGGGCCGGGGCCCGACGCCCAAGGCGAAGGACCGCGAGTACCACCAGAAGCACAAGGACGCGAAGCGCGCCGAGAAGTCCGCCTCCCGCAAGCCGAAGCGCAAGTCCGGCTCCGACGCCGAGTGGGTGGCCGGGCGCAACAGCGTCGTCGAGGCGCTGCGCGCCGGCGTCCCCGTCACCGGGGTGTACGTCGCCGAGGGGGCCGAGCGCGACAACCGACTGCGCGAGGCGTTCGGGATCGTCGCCGACCGCGGGCTCAGCCTGATGGAGGTCTCGCGCAGCGAGCTGGACCGGATGACCAGCGGCGCGGTGCACCAGGGCCTCGCCGCGCGGATCCCGGCGTACGAGTACGCCCACCCCGACGACCTGCTCGAGGCCGCCGCGAACAACGACGAGCCGCCGTTGATCGTCGCCCTCGACTCCGTCACCGATCCCCGCAACCTCGGGGCCGTGGTGCGCAGCGCGGCCGGGTTCGGCGCCCACGGCGTGGTCATCCCGGAGCGCCGCTCGGCGGGCATGACCGCCTCGGCGTGGAAGACCAGCGCCGGTGCCGCGGCCCGTACACCCGTCGCCCAGACCGTCAACCTGGTCCGCCAGCTCAAGGCCTACCAGGACGCCGGCTGCATGGTGGTCGGGCTGGCCGCCGACGGCGACGTCAGCCTGCCCGACCTCGACCTCGCGGACGGTCCCCTCGTCCTCGTCGTCGGCTCCGAGGGCAACGGGCTGGGCCGCTTGGTGAGCGAGACGTGCGACCAGCTCGTGTCGATCCCGATGGCCAACCAGCTCGAGTCGTTGAACGCCGGCGTCGCAGCATCGGTGGCGCTCTACGCGATCGCCGAGGCACGCAGCTGACCTCACGTCGCGTCGTTCAGGTCCTGGCCCTGGTCGGGACCTGGTTCGTCTGCGCCCTCATCGCCGGAACGCTGATCTTCCTCACCAGCAGCCGCGACATCGTCCTGGCCAGCCACGACGCCGAGCTCCGGCCCGACCTCGGCGGCCAGGCGGTGCTGCGCACCGGCCCGGTGCTGCCCGACGTCCGGATCGACACCGGCACCGTGATCGGCGTCGAGATCAAGCTCGGGAAGACCGACGCCGCATCCACCTCGGAGCTCGTCGAGCGCTATGCGCTGCTCGGCGGCCAGCCCGAGGGGCAGATCGACCGCGTCACCGAGGTGGTGCAGGACATGATGGTCGACGCCGCCCTCCGCGGCGCCGTCCTCGGCCTGCTGCCGGTGGCGATCTGGCTGCTGCTGGGACCCCGGCGCCGCCGCGACCTGCGGCACAGCGTGGGCCTGCCGCAGGCGATGCTCGGCATCGTGCTCGGCGTGCTGGTCTCGCTGGCCCTGTGGCAGCCGTGGCAGACCGGGGTCGACGCGGGTGACGACGACACCGAGTGGATGCCGCTCGCGGACCTCCTCGGCACCGGCGTCCCGCTGCCCGAGGGGCTGACGTCGGTGCAGGTCAGCGGCGACCTCACGACGAGCCAGACCCGGCGCCTGATCGAGAGCGCGGTCGACACCTACGACACCAGCCAGGAGTTCTACGCCGACGCGGCCGAGCGCGCCGAGAGCCTCCCGCTCCGCGAGCCGGAGGAGGACGAGACCGTCGTCGTCTTCGTCTCGGACCGCCACGACAACATCGGCATGGACCCGGTCGCGCGGGCGATCGGGGACGCGGCCGGCGCGACCGGGGTCTTCGACGGCGGCGACGACACCTCGACGGGCAGCACCTGGGAGGCGTTCTCGCTGGACTCGGTCAGCGCCGCCTTCGACGGGCTGGATCGCTGGGCGGTCGCCGGCAACCACGACCACGGCGACTTCGTGCAGGACTACCTCGCCGACCAGGGCTGGACGATGCTGGACGGCGAGGTGGTCACCGGCCCCGGCGACTCCACGCTTCTGGGCGTCCCCGACCCACGCTCGAGTGGCCTGGGCAACTGGCGCGACGAGACCGGGCTGACCTTCGGCGACGTCGAGGACCGGCTCGCCGACGAGGCCTGCGCCACCGAGGAACGGCTGAGCACGATGCTGGTCCACGACGCCAACCTGGGCCGCGAGGCGCTCGCCAGGGGCTGCGTCGACCTGGTGCTCGGCGGACACACCCACGTCCGGTCCGGGCCCGAGCGGATCGAGGGGGTCAACGGCGAGTCCGGCTACCGCTACACCACCGGCACGGCGGGCGGCGCGGCGTACGCGATCGCGCTCGGCAGCAAGCCGCGCCGGGCAGCCGACGTGAGCCTGGTGACCTACCGCGACGGGCGCCCCGTCGGCATCCAGTGGGTGACCCTGCAGACCGACGGCAGCTACCAGACCGGGCCGTACGTCCCGCTCACCTTCGGGGACCCGGAGGACGCCGAGGACACTGAGGACACTGAGGACACTGACAGCTCGGACGCCGACGCGAACAACTAGTCCCCGCTGACCTGTCAGTTCTGGTTGTTCAGGCTCCGCCGACCTGTCAGCTCTGGTTGTTCATGCGACAGGTCGACTTGTTGCTCGCGACCGGAAGTGACGCGTCGGCGTCCTGCGGGCGACCAGAAGTGACAGGTCAGCGTCCTGCGGACGACCAGAACTGACAGGTCAGCGTCCTCTGGACGACCAGAGGTGACAGGTCAGTCGTGGTCGGCGGCGAGCTGCTCCTCGGGCTTGGAGCTGAGCACGGTGTCGATGTAGTCGCGCGCGGTGTCGAAGATCCCGACCTCCTCGCCGGCGCGCTCGGAGAGGTACCACCGGTGGACCAGGATCTCGTGGAAGATCTCGGCGGGGGGCAGCTTGCCGCG
>JBAWHI010000529.1:0-3022 GCA_049593675.1 Nocardioides sp. | reverse complement strand
CCGCCCGGACGGGTCGACGCGTTCGTGCACGGCGAGGCCGGCGCGGTCCGCGGCCTGCGCCACCACCTGCTCGACGAGCGCGGCGTGCCGCGGGCCGGTTTGTCCGTGTCCGGCTACTGGCGCATCGGCCGCGACGAGGACGGCTGGCAGGCCGACAAGGCCGCCGAGCGCGCGACCGCGCAGGCCGAGGAGAAGGCTCCCGCTGCCCGCTGACCTGCGCGGTCACGCTCCGGGCACACGTCGGTGGAGTCCGGGAATCCCGGTCGCCGACCGGGTGTTGGCCTATAGCAGGTGAGCGGACCACGGGCACCGCGGGGCCCTGGGCCGATACAGTGGGAGTCGGGGCGTACGCGGCGCAGCGCGCGCCGCCCATGTTGACGGCGTCAGCCGCGGCACGACCCAGCGCGGCGTTGCACGGCGCAGTAGGCGAGGAGTACTAGATGTTCGAGAGGTTCACCGACCGAGCGAGGCGTGTTGTCGTTCTGGCCCAAGAAGAGGCCAGGATGCTCAACCACAACTACATCGGCACCGAGCACATCCTCCTCGGCCTCATCCACGAGGGCGAGGGAGTGGCCGCCAAGGCCCTGGAGTCCCTCGGGATCGCCCTGGAGGGCGTCCGCCAGCAGGTTGAAGAGATCATCGGCCAGGGCCAGCAGGCGCCGAGCGGGCACATCCCGTTCACCCCGCGGGCCAAGAAGGTGCTGGAGCTCTCGCTGCGCGAGGCCCTGCAGCTCGGCCACAACTACATCGGCACCGAGCACATCCTGCTCGGCCTGATCCGCGAGGGCGAGGGTGTCGCCGCGCAGGTCCTGGTCAAGCTGGGTGCCGATCTGAACCGGGTCCGTCAGCAGGTGCTCCAGCTGCTGTCGGGCTACCAGGGCAAGGAGCCCGCCGAGGGCGCCTCCGGCGGCCGCGGCGAGGGTGCCCCGTCCTCGTCGCTGGTGCTCGACCAGTTCGGTCGCAACCTCACCCAGTCCGCCCGCGAGGGCAAGCTGGACCCGGTCATCGGCCGGGAGAAGGAGATCGAGCGGGTCATGCAGGTCCTCTCCCGGAGGACCAAGAACAACCCGGTGCTGATCGGCGAGCCCGGCGTCGGCAAGACGGCCGTCGTCGAGGGTCTGGCCCAGGGCATCGTCCGCGGCGAGGTCCCGGAGACGCTGAAGGACAAGCAGCTCTACACGCTCGACCTCGGCTCGCTGGTCGCCGGCTCCCGGTACCGCGGTGACTTCGAGGAGCGCCTGAAGAAGGTGCTCAAGGAGATCCGCACCCGCGGCGACATCATCCTGTTCATCGACGAGCTGCACACGCTCGTCGGCGCGGGTGCCGCCGAGGGCGCGATCGACGCGGCGAGCATCCTCAAGCCGATGCTGGCCCGTGGTGAGCTGCAGACCATCGGCGCGACCACCCTCGACGAGTACCGCAAGTACGTCGAGAAGGACGCCGCGCTGGAGCGCCGCTTCCAGCCGATCCAGGTCGGCGAGCCGAGCGTCGGCCACACCGTGGAGATCCTCAAGGGCCTGCGCGACCGCTACGAGGCCCACCACCGGATCACCATCAGCGACTCCGCCCTGGTGGCCGCGGCCACCCTGGCAGACCGCTACATCTCCGACCGGTTCCTGCCGGACAAGGCGATCGACCTGATCGACGAGGCCGGCGCCCGGATGCGCATCCGCCGGATGACCGCCCCGCCGGACCTGCGCGAGTTCGACGAGAAGATCGCCAACGTCCGTCGCGACAAGGAGTCGGCGATCGACGCGCAGGACTTCGAGCGGGCCGCGCACCTGCGCGACTCGGAGAAGCAGCTGATGGCGCAGAAGGGCGAGCGCGAGAAGCAGTGGAAGTCCGGCGACCTCGACATCGTCGCCGAGGTCGACGACGAGCAGATCGCCGAGGTCCTGGCGAACTGGACGGGCATCCCGGTCTTCAAGCTGACCGAGGAGGAGACCACCCGCCTGCTCCGCATGGAGGACGAGCTCCACAAGCGGATCATCGGGCAGAAGGAGGCCGTCAAGGCGGTCTCGCAGGCCATCCGGCGTACCCGGGCCGGCCTGAAGGACCCGAAGCGCCCCTCCGGCTCGTTCATCTTCGCCGGCCCGTCCGGCGTCGGTAAGACCGAGCTGTCCAAGGCGCTGGCGAACTTCCTGTTCGGCGAGGACGACGCCCTCATCCAGATCGACATGGGCGAGTTCCACGACCGCTACACCGCCTCGCGGCTGTTCGGTGCCCCTCCCGGGTACGTCGGCTACGAGGAGGGCGGCCAGCTCACCGAGAAGGTGCGCCGCAAGCCGTTCTCGGTCGTGCTGTTCGACGAGATCGAGAAGGCCCACCAGGAGATCTACAACACGCTCCTGCAGGTGCTGGAGGACGGACGCCTGACCGACGGTCAGGGCCGCACGGTGGACTTCAAGAACACCGTCATCATCTTCACCTCGAACCTGGGCACCCAGGACATCTCCAAGGCTGTGGGCCTGGGCTTCTCCCAGGGCAACGACGGTGCCAGCAACTACGAGCGGATGAAGAACAAGGTCCACGACGAGCTGAAGAAGCACTTCCGCCCGGAGTTCCTCAACCGCATCGACGACATCGTGGTGTTCCGCCAGCTCGAGCAGCAGGAGATCGTCCAGATGGTCGACCTCATGGCTGCTCGGGTGGAGGCGCAGCTGGCCAACAAGGACATGGCGCTCGAGCTCACGCCGAACGCCAAGCTCCTGCTGGCCAGCCGCGGGTTCGACCCCGTGCTGGGCGCCCGGCCGCTGCGCCGGACCATCCAGCGCGAGATCGAGGACAAGCTGTCGGAGAAGATCCTGTTCGGCGAGATCCAGGCCGGCCAGATCGTGGTGGTCGACGTGGAGGGCTACGACCCGGACTCCCCGTCCGCCCAGGACGAGGCCGTGTTCACCTTCCGCGGTGAGCCGAAGCCGGTGACGGTCCCCGATGTGCCGCCGGTCGACATGGCCAAGTCCGACGAGTGATCGGCTAGACCCGCAGCACTCAGCCCCGCGCCTCGGCGCAGGACACCGAA
>JBAWHI010000528.1:0-1789 GCA_049593675.1 Nocardioides sp. | reverse complement strand
GCACGGCCTGGACGAGCAGGTCGGGGCCGGCGTCCTTGAGCAGGAACCCGCGGGCTCCGGCGCGCAGGGCCGCGTGGACGTACTCGTCGAGGTCGAAGGTCGTGATCACCACCACCGCCATCGGCTCCGCGACGTCGGGGCCGCAGAGCTGGGCGGTCGCCTCGAGCCCGTTCAGCTCGGGCATCCGGATGTCGAGGAGACAGACGTCGGGGCGCAGCTCGCGGGCGAGCGCGACCGCCGTGGCACCGTCGCCGGCCTCGCCGACGACCTCGATGTCCGGCTGGGCGTCCAGGATCATCGTCAGCCCCGTGCGCACGATCTCCTGGTCGTCGGCGACCACCACGCGCAGCGTCACGGCTCCGACCTCGTGCGCGGCAGCCAGGCTCGCACCGCCCAGCCGCGCTCCGGCTCCGGGCCGGCCACGAAGGTGCCGCCCAGCAGCGCCGCCCGCTCGGCCATGCCCACCAGCCCGTATCCGGCGGGCGCGGTCCCGACGCTCGGGCCCCCGTCGTCGATCACGGTGAGCCGCACCCCGTCATCCTCCCCGACCATCCGCACCGAGACCCGGGTGGCACGCCGGGCGTGCCGCAGCGCGTTCGTCACCGACTCCTGGGCGATCCGGTAGACCGCCGTACCGGTCGTCGCCGGCAGGTCGTCGACCCGGCCGGAGACCTCGACCTCGACCACCGGGCCGGCGGTCGTCGTCCGCGCCAGCCGCCCCAGCTCGGACACCCCCGGCTGCGGCGCGAGGTCGGCGTCCTCACTCTCGCGCAGCGCGCCCACCAGCGAGCGCAGCTCCGCGAGCGTGCGCGCGGCCTCGTCCTCGATCACCCCGAGCGCCTCCGCGGCCGCGTCCGGCCTTGTGGCGGCCACCACCTGCCCGGCCTGGGCGCGGACGACGATGGCGGTGATGTGGTGCGCGACGGTGTCGTGCAGCTCGCGCGCGAGCAGCTCGCGCTCGCGCAGGCGGACCTCGTCGCGGTCCCGGACCTGGGCGGTGGCCACCAGCCGGGCGATCAGGCCCAGCAGCTCCGCGAGCGTGAGCACCACGAAGCCGCCGATGGCGTCGCCGAGCGTCGAGCCCGGGTCCTGCAGGATGCCGATCACCGCCGCGGCGACCATCACCGACGAGCCGAGCACCACGTCGAGCCCTGAGCCCCACCGCACGAGTGCGTAGGGAAGGACGAGCATGATCGCGGTGGCGTTCAGGCCGAGGTACTCGTCGAGCCCGGCGCCCAGCGCCACGACGTTCAGCGCGATCACGAGCCCGAAGGCGGTCGCGACCGAGGCGAGGGGATGGGTCCGCCGCCACAGCAGCGTCGGCGCCACCAGGAGCGCGAGGGCCAGGGCCGCGGGTCGCCAGGCCACATCGGGCCGCAGCGCCGCCTCCACGATCGCGGTGAGGACGAAGGCACCGACCAGGAGCCAGTCCCGCCAGAGCCGGGTCGGAGGGTCGGGGGCGGCCGGCACCGCACGCACGGCACGTACGGCGCTGGTCAGCATCCGCCCAGCGTAGGGAACCCGGGCGCCGGCGCCATCGGCCGAACGACCGATCCCGACGCCGGCCGATCGGCCGATCGGGATCGGACCCCGGGACCGATGCCCCCACGGCCGCTCGATCGCGACGCTGGACGCGGTCACGACCCGGTGACCATGTCCTGAGGAGCAGCTCGATGTCTCACCTCCTGTACCGCCTCGGCCGAGGCTGCGCGACCCATCCGTGGCTGGTGGTCGCGACCTGGCTGGTCGCCGCCGCGCTCGCCGTCGGGCGCGCCGGGGGGGCCGGCGG
>JBAWHI010000527.1:0-3027 GCA_049593675.1 Nocardioides sp. | reverse complement strand
CGGTTGGCCGCGTCGAGGTCGCTGGTGGACTCGTCGGCGAGCAGCACCTGCGCCCGCGCCGCGAAGGCACGCGCCAGCGCGACGCGCTGCTGCTGGCCACCGGACAGCTCCTCGATGAGGTGGTTGCCGCTCTCGGGGAGCCCGACCAGCTCCAGCGCCGCATCCGTACGACGAGCGGCGTCGCGCGCCGGCACACCGGCACCGAGCAGCGGCACCAGCACGTTCTCCGCCGCGGTCAGCGTCGACGCGAGCCCGTTGCCCTGCGGGATCAGGACCACTCCCAGCCGAGCCGCGTGCTCGCGGTCGCTCGGCTCCGTGCCCCCGACGCTCGTGCGGCCGGCATCGGGGCGCAGCGCTCCCCCGAGTGCCCACAGCAACGTCGACTTGCCGGCGCCCGACGGACCGGTGACAGCGAGGAACTGCCCCGGTCGGACGAAGAGGTCGACGCCGTGCAGCGCGACCAGGTCGCCGTAGCGGACCACCAGGCCGTCGGCGCTGAGCACTCCCCCAGGCCCGTTCGCCGGCCCGTTCGTCGGCTCACCCCTGGGCTCACTCATCGGGGGCCTCCCCCTCGCGGATCAGCTGGTAGGTGCCGTCGACCAGGTGGAAGCGCACGAGCGTCCCGGGCAGCAGCTCCTCGCGGACGTGCGCCGGGAGCGGCAGGAACCCGTCGGCGGTGACCACGGCGTACTCCTCGCCGCTGCGACCCTCGCCGCCGACCCGGCCGTCGCGGATGGTGATCGTGCGCGGCAGCCGGCTGGCCACGTCGGGGTCGTGGGTCACCAGCACCACGGTGGTCCCGAGCTCGCGGTTGAGCTCGGCCAGGCGGTCCAGCACCCGGTCCCGCGCACCGTGCTCGAGCTGGCTGGTCGGCTCGTCGGCGAGCAGCACGCCGGGGCGTGGCGCCATCGCGACCGCGAGCGCGGTGAGCTGGAGATGCCCGGGGCTCAGCTCCGCGAGTGGTCGCCCAGCCTCCGGGCCGAGGCCGACCTCCGCGAGCACCGTCTCCGGTTCGGGCAGGTCCTTGCCGGCCCGCCGGCCGGCACGCTGCGCGAAGCGGACGTTCTCGAGCGGGGTGAAGTAGGGCAGCAGGTTGCGCCCTGCCCCCTGCAGCATCAGCGAGACGTCGCGGGCGCGCAGCTCGTCGAGCTGTCGGTCCGTGGCGGTCCCGAGCTCGACGGAGCCGACGTGCACCTTGCCCGCGCTGGGTCGGAAGACGCCCGCCAGCAGGCTCAGCAGCGTCGACTTGCCGGCTCCGGACGGCCCGAGCAGGCCGACCATCTCACCGGGTCCGACCTCCAGGTCCACCCCCGAGAGGGCGGCGACCTCGTGGCCCTCGGAGCGATAGATGTGCACCAGTCCGCGGGTGCCCACCCGCAGACCCGTCCCCCCGGCGCTCACATCGTCTCCCGGAGTCGGCGCAGCTCGGCGCGCGCGGCCAGGGTGCGCCCGATCAGGACGCTCCCCAGCCCGAGCACGAGCAGGGCGACCAGGGCGGCCGATCCCGCGGCCCACCACGCGGTGCTCAGGTCCTCGGACGACACCTCGGGAGCGATCGCGAACAAGGGCACGAGGGGCATCGCGAGGCGGGCGCCGAGCAGACCGGCGACGGTGCCGGCGAGCACGCCGACGAGCACGGCGGGCAGCTGGGCCGCGACCGCGATCCGGCGTACCGTGCGCCCCGAGAGACCGCTCATCCGCAGTGCCGCGAGGTCGCGGGTGCGCAGCCGCCAGCCGCTGACGGCGCTGACGAGCAGCACCAGCAGGGCGATCAGCAGGGCCACCCCGCCGACCAGCCCCGCGAGCTGGAGGCTCCAGGCCGGGGTCGTCTCGTCGTAGCCACGCACGGTCTCGTCGAGCGTGGTCGTGCCGGCGACGGTGATGCCGCGCTCGGCGAGGGCGGCCGCCACCTCGTCGTACGACGCCGGGTCGGCGTCGGCGAACCACACCTCGACCAGCGCCGCCGGCGAGACCTGCCTCCCGCGCTGCAGCGTCTCGAGGTCGGCGACGTTGGTCTCGGGCCCGGAGGCCGGGACCCGCTCGAGCGTGCCGACCTGGATGGCCTCCTGGTACTCCCCGTCGAGCGCCGTCAGCTGGAACGACTCGGGGGTGCCGGCGGGCGGGAGGCCTCCGGCGACGAGGGCGGGCACGACGCCCGGGAGCCACTCGTGCTGGAGCGTGAGCAGCGCCGTGCCGCGGCCGCGGGTCGTGATCGTGAGCTCCTCCGGTGCCGACGACGAGGCGACGAGCTCACCTGCCCGGCCGTCGTCGGCGCCCTGCCACTGATCGGCCGGACCCAGGGCGACGACGTCGCCGGACGGCTCGGCCACCAGGTCGCGCAGGGTGGCCGAGCCGGTGATCTCGGCCCCCGGCAGGCTGGCCACCCAGATCCCGACGAGGCGACAGCCCTCACGGCACGCGACCGCGTTGCGGAGGCTGACGGTGTCGCGGTCGGCGGGAACGGTGCCGAGGGTGCTGCGCAGGATCGAGCCCGAGTCGAGGGCGAGGTCCAGGCCGAGCCGGACGTCCGCGCGCTCTCCGTCGACCTCGATCGAGTCCAGGGTCGAGTCGACGACGTCGACCGTGAGCTCCGAGGCGGTGAACCGGATCGACGTGTCCTCCGGGGTGGTGAGCCGGTCCCAGGTCGAGTCGTCCGGCTCGCCGCCCGGGAACAGCGCGATCCGGGAGAACTCGTCGGGCACGACCGCGAGGGTCTCCTTGGCGTCGACACCGGGCTGGATCATCCGGACCACCGGCGTCACCTGGGTGCCGTCGGGGTCGACCTCGGCCAGCGCCGCACGGACGTCGGTGAGCTCGGGGTTGAGCATGGTGAGGGTCCGGGCGGCCCCGATCTCCTGCTCGGCGGCCGCGACGCGGTTGCGCTGACCGACCGCCATCGCGTCCGCGGAGAAGACCGCGAGTGCGGTTGCCAGGGTCACGATCGCGACGACCCTCCTCGTGGCGGGGTTGCGCGCCGCGTCCAGCACGCTGACGCCGGCGCGCACCCGACCGCGCGCGAGCAGCCGG
>JBAWHI010000526.1:0-4251 GCA_049593675.1 Nocardioides sp. | reverse complement strand
TTCGCCTCCAACCAGCGCTCGGCGCGCTCGCGCTCGCTCGGCGGTGCCTACGAGGCGCACACGCCGGAGGCGCAGTTCGAGCAGCCCTACGGTCCGCTCTACCCGGCCTCCTACTACGCGATGGCGGCGGGGCAGTACCTCCACCGGCACGATGCGACCCGTGAGGACCTCGCCGAGGTCGCCGTCGCGGCCCGGGAGTGGGCGCTGCTCAACCCGGCCGCGTTCCGGCACCAGGCCGGCCCGCTCACCGTGGCGGACGTGCTGGCCGCCAAGCCGGTCTCGACCCCCCTCACGGCCGCCGACTGCTGCCTGGTCACCGACGGCGGGGGAGCGGTCGTGCTCACCTCGCTGGAGCGGGCCCGCGACCTGCCGCGCCCCCCGGTCGTGGTGCTCGGCTACGGCGAGAGCACCACCAACGCCTCGATGTCGGCGGTCGACGACCTGACGGTGACCGGCGCGGTCGCCTCGGGCGCAGCGGCGTTCGGCAGGGCCGGGCTGACCCCGGCCGACGTCGACGTCGCCCAGCTCTACGACTCCTTCACGATCACCGTTCTCCTGACCCTGGAGGCGCTCGGCTTCTGCGGTCCCGGCGAGGCGCCCTCGGTCGTTCGCGACCGGAAGCTGGCGCTCAACACCTCCGGCGGCGGGCTGTCGTACTGCCACCCCGGCCAGTTCGGCGTGCTCCTGCTCGTGGAGGCCGCGCGCCAGCTGCGCGGCGAGTGCGGGGCGCGCCAGGTCGACGGCGCCGAGGTCGCGCTCGCGCACGGCACCGGGGGCATCTTGTCGACACACGCGACCGTGCTGCTGGGGGTGGACCGATGAACGTTCCCGAACCGGACGAGGCCACCCAGGCCTGGTGGGACGCGACCCGCGAGGGCCGGCTGCTGGTCCAGGCCTGCACGGCCTGCGGCCACACCCAGCACCCGCCTCGCACCCTGTGCACGGGGTGCGGCTCGACCGGCGACCTCACCCACCGCGAGGCGGTCGGCACCGGGGTCGTGGACGCCTGCACCGTCGTGATGCGCTCGCCGGGCGCCGACCACGAGCCGCCGTACGTCGTGGCCCGGATCCGGCTGCCCGAGGGCGTCGTCGTGATCAGCAACGTCGAGACCGACGAGCCCGGCAGCGTCGCGATCGGGGACCCGGTGGACCTGGCCTGGCGTCCGCTCGACGACGGCCGCGCGCTCCCGGTCTTTCGCCCCGCCACCACCACTGCAAGCACCGCAACCGCCGCAAGCACCGAGGAGAACTGATGGACTTCCAGCTCGACGAGGACCAGCGTGAGTTCAAGGCGCTGCTGCGCAGCTTCGTCGACAAGGAGATCGTGCCGGTGGCGCGGGACTGGGAGCAGTCCGGGCGCTACCCGACCGAGATCGTCGACGGCATGAAGCAGATGGGGCTCTTCGGCATCACCGTGCCCGAGGAGTACGGCGGCCTCGACCTCGACCCGGTCTCGTTCGCCCTGGTCTTCGAGGAGATCGCGCGCGGCTGGATGGGCGTTGCCGGCATCCTCGGCAGCCACTCGCTGGCCTGCCGACTGATCGCGATGCACGGCACCGACGAGCAGAAGCAGAAGTACCTCCCCGAGCTGGCGACCGGCGAGCGCCGTACCGGCATCGGCCTCACCGAGCCGGACGCGGGCACCGACCTGCAGGGCATCCGCACCACGGCCCGGCTCGAGGGTGACGAGTACGTCGTCAACGGCGCCAAGATGTGGATCACCAACGCGCGCTACGCCGACCCGCTGCCGGTGCTGGTCAAGACCGACCCGGCCTCCTCCCCGGCACACAAGGGGATGAGCGTGCTGCTCATCGAGGCCGACACCCCCGGCTACGAGGTCACCAAGGACATCCCGAAGCTCGGCTACAAGGGCACCGAGTCCTGCGAGATCGCACTCACCGACGTCCGCGTGCCGGTGAGCCAGCTGGTCGGCGGCGTGGAGGGTCGCGGCATGCAGCAGGTGCTCTCCGCGCTCGAGTGGGGACGGGTCAACATCGCGGCCCGCTCGGTCGGGATCGCCCAGCGCGCGCACGACGAGGCGCTCTCCTACGCCCAGCAGCGCAAGGCGTTCGGCCAGCCGATCGCCGAGTTCCAGGCGATCCAGCTCAAGCTCGGCGAGCTCGGCACCCAGGTGCAGGCCGCCCGGCTGATGGCCTACTGGGCAGCCGACGCGGTCCGCAGCGGCCGCGCCGACGGCGCCACGGGGATGGCCAAGATCTTCTGCTCCGAGGTGGCGCTGCAGTCCGCGATCGACGCGATGAAGGTGCACGGGGGCTACGGCTACTCCACCGAGTTCGAGGTCGAGCGGCTGTACCGCGACTCGATCCTGATGAGCATCGGCGAGGGCACCAACGACGTCCTGCGCACCGTTGTCGCGAAGTCGCTGATCAAGGGAGAGACCCGTGTCGGTTGATCTGACCCCCGAGATGCTCGCCCGCTCGGCGCTCTACGTCCCGGGCGACGCGGCGGACAAGCTCACCCGCGCCCTGGAGCGCGGCGCCGACGAGGTGATCGTCGACCTCGAGGACGCCGTCGCTCCGGCGGCGAAGGACGCGGCCCGCGAGAGCGTCCGGGTCTGGCTGCACGACCTTCCGGTCCTCGCCGGGGTCGGCATCTGGGTGCGGATCAACCCCGGTGCGCTGGGCGAGGTCGATGTCCGAGCCGTCGCGGGTGCACCGGCGCTGACCGGGGTGATGGTCGCGAAGGCCGAGACCCCCGAGGAGCTCTCGGCCCTGGACCGGCTGCTGGCGTCGCTGGGCAGCACGGCGGGCGTCGTCCCCCTGCTGGAGAGCGCGGGCGCGGTCCTGCGGGCCGGCGAGCTGGCCCGGGCGCCGCGGGTGCAGCGGCTCCAGATCGGTGAGGCCGATCTTCGTGCGGACATCGGGGTCACCCCGGGGCCGGACGAGCGCGAGCTGCTCCACGTCCGTTCCCAGGTCGTCCTGGCGTCGGCCGCCGCCGGCATCGCGCCCCCGATCGCACCGGTCTCCACGAACTTCCGCGACCTCGACGCGTTCCGGTCGAGCACCGAGGCGTTGGCCCGTCTCGGTTTCGTCGGCCGCGCGTGCATCCACCCCGCCCAGGTCCAGGTCGCGAACGAGGTCTTCACCCCGTCGTCCGAGCAGGTCGACCGGGCGCGCTCGCTGGTGGCGACCTGGGAGCGCAACGGAGCCGGGGTCGGTGTCGACGACGCCGGCCGGTTCGTCGACGAGGCCGTCATCCGCCAGGCCCGGCTCGTGCTCGCCCGAGCACGCTGACGCCCACTACCAAGGAGGAACCATGCCCACCACCCCGACCAGGACCGTCATCACCGGCAGCACCAAGGGGATCGGCTTCGCGCTGGCCCGGGAGCTGGTACGCCGGGGTCACCACGTCGTCGTCTCCGGGCGGGGCCAGGACACCGTCGACGAGGCGGTCGGCAAGCTCGGGCCCGAGGCCGCCGAGGGCGCACGCGTCACCGGTCGGACCGCCGACGTCTCCGACCCCGTCCAGGTCCAGGCGCTGTGGGACGCGGCCGTCGACGCCTACGGCTCGGTCGACCTGTGGGTCAACAACGCCGGCGTCGCCTACACGATGCGCACGATCGTCGAGACCACGCCGGACGAGGTCGACACCATGGTGTCGACCAACATGCTGGGCACCATCCTCGGCGCCCAGGTCGCCGTGCGCGGCATGAGTGCGGCCGGCGGCGGCCAGGTGTTCAACGTCCTCGGCGGTGGCAGCGACGGCTCCGTGCGTCCCGGCATGGGGGTCTACTCGGCCACCAAGCGCGGCCTGGACATGTTCACCCGGGCGCTCGTCAAGGAGGTCGAGGGCACGCCGGTCCGGGTCGGCCAGGTGCGGCCCGGCATCCTGATCACCGACGGCTGGCTCCGCGAGGCAGCGACCCATCCGGAGGCGGTCGCCGGCCAGCGCAAGATCGTCAACATCCTCAGCGACCACGTCGACGAGGTCGCGCCGTACCTCGTCGAGCAGATGCTCGCCTCGACGAAGAACGGCGACCAGGTCGCGTGGCTGACCAAGGGGCGGATGATGAAGAAGTTCCTCGGCCGCAAGGACGACAAGCTCGCGCGCTACGGACTCTGACCGGGTTCCCGCATTCCGGCGATGCGGATCGTCCGTCGGACGAACGTTAGGCTGACCCGTCGCCCACCGCGCCACGTCCGCGCGCCCGAACGGAGTTCTCGTGAGCACCCCCGCACCCGTCCAGTCCACTGCGCCGCACGCCGAGCCGACCGTCCGCGCCGCTCTGCG
>JBAWHI010000525.1:0-6067 GCA_049593675.1 Nocardioides sp. | reverse complement strand
CACCATCAACCTCGGCTCGTGGCTCTTCTTCGGTGCCTGGTGCGTCGGCGTGCTGGTGCTCGGTCTCAGCTCACCGGCGACACCCCGGCTCGCGCAGCTCGGCTTCCTGATCGTCGCCGGCTTCCTGCTGGTCAACAAGGTCTACTCGCCGCAGTACGTCCTGTGGCTGCTGCCGCTCGCGGTGCTGGCCCGGCCGCGCTGGCGCGACCTGCTGATCTGGCAGGCAGGGGAGGTCGTCTACTTCGCGGCCGTGTGGTGGTACCTCGGCGGCTTCCTGGCACCGGCGTCCGGCGGTGACGCGGGCTTCTACTGGCTCGCGACCCTGCTGCGGATCGCGGCCGAGCTCTACCTCGTCACGATGGTGGTGCGCGACATCTGGCGCCCCCGGCACGACCCGGTGCGTCAGGCGACCACGACGCGGTCGAAGGTCGTTGCGGTGTAGCGCACCCGGACGTCCACCGTGTCGCCGACCGCCGGCACCCGGGCGCCGAGCGGCACGAACAGCATCGAGGCCTGCATGTGCGGGGGCTCCGCGAACAGCCGCAGCTTGCCGTCGATCGAGAACGGCGAGCGCACGAACCCGGCTGCGTCCAGGCCGCCGCGCGCGAGCGTCGCCGCCCGGGCCTTCAGCGAGGCGTCGCCGGTGGGAGCCTCGAGGCCGATCCCGTGGGCGGTGCCGCCGCTGACGACGAGGATGTGCCCGGACTTCGGGGCGGTCCGGTGCCGGTAGCCGTACAGGTCGCCGCGCTCGACCGGGTGGACGTCGAGCACCGTGGCGCTCACGCGCAGCGCGCCGCGGTCCCCGAGCCACAGGTCCGTGCCGACCCGCGGCCGGAAGGTGAGGTCGGGGTACGCCGTGCGCAGCTCGGTCAGCTCGCCCGCGCTGAGGTGGCTGACCCAGATCGTGGTCAGGTCGAGCTCCGCGGCGACGACGTCGTTGACCAGGCGCCGGACCTCGCTGAGGTGGGCGCCGTGCGCCAGGGGCAGGTGCAGGGCGACCCCCTCGACGCGGGCGCCCGGCCGGGCGGCGACCTCGCGGGCGGCCGCCCAGAGGCCCCGGGCGCTCAGTCCGTGACGCAGCATGCTGGTCGAGCGCTCGAGGACGAAGCGGGCGTCGGGCTGGCGGTCGAGCAGGTCGGTGAGGTCCTCGGCGCGGCTGACGGTGTGGACGACTCGCCGCGCGAGCGCGGGGTCGACCTCGAGGGCGGCGCCGAAGGGTCGCCACGGCGTGAGGACCAGCAGGCTCCCGTCGTAGCGGCTCGCCACCTCGGCGAGCTCGTCGTAGGTGCCGACGGCGATGGTGTCGACGCCCAGCCAGGCGGCCCTGCGGGCCAGGCGGCCCAGGGTGAAGCCGTAGCCGTTGCCCTTCGCGACCGGCACCAGGCCCGGGGTGGCGTCGGCCACGCCGCGCAGGTGGCGGCGCCAGCGCTCGCCGTCGACGGTCAGGGTGAGGCTCACCCGCTCACCCCCGTCCGCCGGAGCGGCGCTGCAGGTAGATCTCGAAGGCCTTGTAGAGCGGCTTGCTGAGCGGCAGGTCCCACTCGCCGACGTACTCGACCGCCTCGCCGCCCGTGCCGACCTTGAACTGGATCAGGCCCAGGTGGGGGTCGTCGGAGTCGAGGGTGTCGGTGATGCCGCGCAGGTCGTACACGTCGGCGCCGGCGTCGAGCGCGTCGCGGATCATCGCCCACTGCACGGCGTTGGAGCCGCGGACGTCGCGCTTCTCGGTGGAGGAGGCGCCGTAGGAGTACCACGCGTGGGCGCCGACGCGGATCGCGATCGTGGCCGCGACCAGGGTGCCCTCGTGGTGGGCGGTGTGGAGCCGGATCCGGTCGGGGTCCTCGGCGGCCAGGGCGTCAACCATGGTCTGGAAGTAGGCGAGCGGACGCGGAGTGAAGTGGTCGCGCTCGGCGGTGTGGACGTAGAGGTCGTGGAACGCCGTCAGCTGGGGCCCGATCTCGGCGCCGGCGTACGCAGCGGTCTCGACGCCCTCCTTGGCGGCCTTCTTGATGTTGCGCCGCCACTGCTGGTTCATGGCCTTGAGGACGTCGTCCTCCGTGCGCCCGGCGAGCGGCACCTGGAAGACGAACTGCGGCTGCCCGGCCGCGAAGCCGCCCTCGCCACCCTGCGGGCGCCAGCCGAGCTCGGTGAGCTGGGCGATGACGCGGGCGCCGACGTGGGTGCGCTCCGTGGGCGCGAGCTCGCCGAGGCGGCGTACGTCGTCTGCGGCGATGCCGGCCTTGACGGTGGCCGCGTCCCAGCGGCGGGTCACCACCGGCGGCCCCATCCGGACCCCGAACGCGCCCTTGCCCTTCAGGTGCGCCGCCATCGGCACGAGCCAGGCGGCGAGGTCGTCGTCGGCCCAGTCGAGGTCGGGGCCCTCGGGGAGGTAGGCGAGGTAGCGCTTGAGGCGCGGCAGCTGGCGGTAGAGGACGAGCCCGGCGCCCACCAGCTCCTCGCCGCGGAAGAAGCCGATCGACTCGCGGCCCCACTCCTGCTTGACCCGCGCCCAGGCGGGGGTCTGCAGGAAGCTCACCGAGCGGCGACCGCGGACGAAGTCCAGATGGTCGCTCGCGGAGATCTCTCGGACGTCGAGCTCGGACCTGGACACCATCCGAGGCTATCGAACGGTCTCGATCCCGCACGGCCCGGCCAGTTGGTGCGATGCTGGAGGTGCGGAGGGAGGAAGTTCGCAGAGCAGGTATCAGGGCGGGCCCCGGGGCCTCCTCGGAGACGTGATCCTGATCGAGAGACAGCACCACCGATATCGGGGAGCGCTACGTCCAGTGAGCACACGCACGAACGAGGTGTGGACACAGGCGACCGACGGCTTCAACCGCTGGGTCGCCGGGGACTCCGCCGGCCTCGACGACCTGGTCGCGGTGATGACCCCGGTGCTCTGGCACGTGGTCCGCTCCTACCGACTGCCGGAGGCGACGGCCGAGGACGTGATCCAGACGACCTGGCTGGCGCTGGTGCGTCGCCGGGCCACGATCGTCGATGCGGTCGCGATCGGCGGCTGGCTGACGACGACCGCGCGCCGCGAGGCGTGGCGGGTCGCCCAGGGCGGGGCCCGGACCATCCCGGTCGCCGACGAGGAGCTCGAGTCCCGGTTCCCGGCGCAGCGATCGGCCGAGGACCAGGCCGTCCAGCACGACGAGGGCGACCGGATCTGGGCCGCCGTCGACGGCCTGCCCGAGCGGTGCCGGCGACTGCTGCGCATCGTCGCCTTCGACAACCGGCCGGACTACCGTGAGCTCGCGGCCGACCTCGAGATGCCGGTCGGCAGCATCGGCCCCACTCGTGGCCGGTGCCTGGCGAAGCTGCGGGTGGCCCTGATGCAGGCAGGGGAGTACCAGTGAGTGAGTTGAGTCGAGATGCCCTCCTGGGCATCGTCCGCGACACCTGGGAGCGCAAGGACCCGGTCCCCGGGCACCTGGTCGCCGCCATGCAGGCCGCTGCCGCCTTCGCGGCATCCGACCTGGACGTCGAGCTGATGGAGCTGGTCGAGCAGGCCACCGAGCTCGCCGGCGCGCGCGGCTCCTCGTCGTACACGCTCCGCTTCGTGCACGGCGACACCGACCTGCTGCTGCGGGTGGCGGTCGACGGGTCGACCTCGCGCGTCGACGGCTGGGTGATGCCACCCGAGCCGATGACGGTCCGTGCCCTGGTGGGGGAGGAGCCGACGCCGCACACCGCCGTCGTCACCGACACCGGCCGGTTCGAGCTCACCGACCTGCCGCTCGGGCTGCTCCGGTTGCGGCTCGAGTCCCACGACACCACCCGCCCGGCGTTCGTGACGCCGACCTTCGAGATCTGAGGAGTCCGAGGACCCATGCAGGAGCAGCCCGAGCAGAAGGCCCCCGACCGTCAGCCCCTTGACCGCGATCCGGCGCCCCCGCGACCCGACGCCATCGCCGGCGTCAGCGGCCGGATCCTCGACCCGGCGACCGCGCTGACGGTCAAGGGGGTCGAGCCGCGCCCGACGGTGTACGTCGGCCCGCGCCTGGTCATCAGCAAGTCCGTCGACGTCGACGGCGCGCTCGAGGTGCTCGACGCGGTCGCCCGCCGCCTCGGCTGGCTGGTCGAGCTCGATCCCGAGGACCCGCGCACGGTCGGGCTGCGCCTCGGGCTGCGCACCGTGCGCCTCTCGGTGGCCTCCGACAAGGCGGCGATCGCTCCCGACGGCTGGGTGCTGCTGCAGCAGACGCGGGCCCAGTTCGGGACCTCGTCGGTGCGGGGCGTGGGCCTGGACCACCTGGTCTTCGCGGGATCGGTCGAGTCCAACCCGTTCCATGCCGGCAACCCGTTCCACGCGGGCAACCCCTTCCACGCCGGCAACCCGACGACCACCTACGCGATCCCGGGCAGCGGTGGGCGGCAGCCGGTCGCCTACGTCGGACCGGCGCCGCGTCGCTCGACCGAGGTGGCCGGCCGCAGGCCGGTGGTCGCCATCCTCGACACCGGGTGCGGCACCCACCCCTGGCTGGACCCGGTCGTCACCAAGGGCGTGGCGCTCGACGACACGCCGATCGGGTACGTCGAACCCGCCACCGACCCCGAGGTGCACGGCGACCTCGTCGGCGCCCTCGACGGCGTCATCGACCCGCTCTCCGGGCACGGCACCTTCATCGCGGGCCTGGTGCACCAGGCCTGTCCCGACGCCGACATCCTGAGCTGGCGGGTCGTCCCGTCCGAGGGCCCGATCGTGGAGTCGGACCTGGTCGCCTCGCTGGCCCAGATCGCCGAGCTGGCCCGGCGCTATCGCGACGGCGAGAAGGGTGGCCGGGCGATCGACGTCCTGAGCCTGTCGATGGGCTACTACCACGAGACCCCGCTGGATGCGCTGTTCGATCCGACGATGTACGACCTTCTCGCCGACCTGGCCGCGGGCGGGACGCTCGTCGTCTGCTCCGCCGGCAACGAGGCGACGAGCCGGCCGAGCTTCCCGGCGGGCTTCGCCCCCTGGTCCGACGGCAACGGGCCCTACGCCACCCCGGCCACGAGCCTGCCGATCGTCTCGGTCGGTGCGCTGAACCCCAACCGGACCACCGACGCGCTCTTCTCCAACGTCGGCCCCTGGGTCCGCGCCTACGTGCCCGGCGCGGCCGTGCTCAGCACGATGCCGGCCTTCGAGGGCGGCCTGCAGCCGGTGGCCCGGATGACGGCCTTCGGCCGGCTGCGCGAGTCGATCGACCCCGACGACTTCCGCGGCGGGTTCGCCGTCTGGAGCGGCACGTCCTTCGCCGCTCCGCTGCTGGCCGGGATGCTCGCCGCCCAGGTGCGAGACGAGCTCGGCTCGGGCGACGATCCCGCCACCGCCGTGGCGCGTGGGTGGGCGGCGCTGAGCGAGCTGACGGAGATCGCGCCAGACTAGGCCTGTGCCGACTGCCGAGGAGCTCCACACTCGCGGCGTCGCTGCCAACAACGCCGGACGGTACGCTCCCGCCGGCCGGCTGCTGGCGCGGGCGCTGGCGGAGGCCGACGACGCCGAGCTGACCGCTCGGATCGAGTCGAGCATCGCCCATCTCGAGGCCGAGACCGGCGACGCGCCCGCGGCGCTTCAGCGGTGCGAGTCGGTGCTCGGGCGGCCGGGGCTGAGCGCGCAGACCCGCGGGTCGGTGCGGGGCCAGCGCGCGATGCTGCTGATGCTCAGCGGGCGCACGGGTGAGGCCCTCGACGACTTCTCGGCCGCGATCGTCGAGCTGGTCGGCGCGCCGGACCTCCTCGGCCGGGCCCTGCTCAACCGCGGGGACGCTCATCTCCAGCTGCACGCCGTCGCCGCAGCGGAGGCGGACTTCGCGCGCGCCGTGGTCGAGCTGGAGCGGGCCGGTCTGCCGGTCGAGGTCGCGATGGCGCAGCACAACCTGGGCTACTGCCGGCTGCAGTCGGGAGACCTGGTGGCGGCCCTGCAGATGATGGACACGGCTGCGCCGGTGCTCGCCCCGCTCAGCGCGGTGAGCGCGGCCACCTGCGACCAGGACCGCGCGGAGGTCCTGATGGCGGCGGGCCTGGTCGATCAGGGCCGCACCGCGCTGACGGCGGCTGCGGCTGCCTACGGCTCGCG
>JBAWHI010000524.1:0-1717 GCA_049593675.1 Nocardioides sp. | reverse complement strand
GGATGACCTCGAGCTCGACCCCGAACTCCTTGTACTCGTTCTTGAGGGTGTTGAAGCAGTGGGCACAGGTCGAGACGACCTTCTTGACCTTGTACTCCTTGAAGGTCTCCGCGTTCTGCTGCGCGAGACCCTGGAAGACGAACTCGTTGCCGGCCCGTCGGGCGGGGTCTCCGGTGCAGGTCTCGCCGTTGCCGAGCACGCCGAAGCTGACGCCGGCGATGTCGAGCAGCTCGGCGACCGCGCGGGTGGTCTTCTTCGCGCGGTCCTCGTAGGCGCCGGCACAGCCGACCCAGAACAGCCAGTCGACCTCGTCGAGCGACTCGATGGTCTCGCCGACGACCTTCACCTCGAAGTCGAGGCCCTTGGCCCAGTCCATGCGCGCGGTGGGCGACATGTTCCAGGGGTTGCCCTTGTTCTCCAACCCCTTGAAGAGACCGTTGAGCTCCGCGGGGAAGTTCGACTCGACGAGCACGGCGTAGCGACGCATGTCGATGATGTGGTCGACGTGCTCGATGTCGACGGGGCACTGCTGGACGCAGGCACCGCAGGAGGTGCAGGACCACAGCACGTCCTCGTCGATGACGAAGTCGCCGTCGGCCGGGTTGTAGAACCAGTCCATCACCTCGGTGCCCGCACCGGCCGCAGCCTCGGCGTCGGTCTTGCCGACCAGAGCCTTGGGCTGTTCGCCCTCGGCCGCGCCGGCGTTGGCGTACGCCTCCTCGCGGAGCGCCATCATCATCAGCTTGGGCGACAGCGGCTTCTCGGTGTTCCAGGCCGGGCACTGCGACTGGCAGCGGCCGCACTCGGTGCAGGTCGTGAAGTCGAGGAGGCCCTTCCAGCTGAAGTCCTCGATGGTGCCGACGCCGAGGATCGCGTCCTCGGAGAGCCGGTCCTCCTCGATGTCCTCGAGGGTGACCGCCTTGCCGTCGATCGTCATCGGCTTGAGCGCGCCGAGCGCCGTACGTCCGGAGCCCTCGCGCTTGAACCAGATGTTGAACCAGGCGGTGAACCGGTGCCAGGCGACGCCCATCGTGAGGTTGCGGGCGATCACGAGCAGCCAGACCATGGCGAGCACGATCTTGAACATCGCGATGAAGAAGATGATGTTCTCGAGGGTGCCGACCGTGGTGGGGTAGAGCAGGTCCCCGAAGTAGGAGCTGATCGGGAAGTGGAAGCGGGTGTAGTGGTCGAGGTGCTCGCCCTGGGCGTTGCCGAGGTTGTACTCCGCGCCGCGGATGAAGAGGATCGCCGCGCCCTCGAGCAGGGCCATCGCCTCGACGAAGTAGGCGTAGCTGAAGTTGGAGCCGAAGAAGCGGCTCTGGCGTCCCTGGCTGCGGGGGTGGTTCAGCTGCCGGTAGATGATCAGGAAGATGATGCCGACGGTGCCGAGCAGGCCGATGCCCTCGCTGAGCCACTCGAAGAGGAAGAAGTGGCCGATGATCGGCAGCGCGAACTCGGGGTCGAAGAGCTGGAAGTAGGCCGTGAAGACGGACGCACTCAGCACCAGGAATCCGAGGTAGACGAACCAGTGCATGATCCCGATCCAGTGCCACTGGAGCATCCGGGTGTGGAGGAACGTCTCCTTGAACATCGTCACGGTGCGCTTGCCCGGCTGGTCGGTGCGCGGGGTCGATGCCTGACCCTGGCGCAGCACAGCCAGCATCTGGCGCACCGCCCGGGTCAGGAGGACGACGGCGACCACGGTGATGGCCAGGGA
>JBAWHI010000523.1:0-1990 GCA_049593675.1 Nocardioides sp. | reverse complement strand
GGGGTCGGCAGGGCGCAGACCGGTCGCCCGCTCGCCCCACGCCACCAGCGCCTGCCGGTCCGCAGGGGCGCGGCCGCCCTGCAGCACCGGCCGCAGCACCGCCTCATGCCCGAGCATCCCCTGCACGCGCGCGATGCCGCGCTCCACCCGCTCATCGGTGCCGCCCCACAGCCCGTCGGCGTGCACCGCATCGGGGACGACGGTCAGCGGCTCGAACCGCACCCGGTCGACCGGCGCCAGGACGGAGCCGCCGCGGCTGGCCACTCCGGAGCTCGCTCCCTGCAGCTGCCAGTGCAGCCGGTCCACGAGGTCGACCGCGGAGAACCAGCGCGGGTGCAGCCAGGATCGCGACGACGCCATCTCGTCGGGGTCGGCCGCACCCTCGCTGCGCGCCTCGATCAGCACCTCGGTGCAGACCAGCTGCTGCCTGGCCAGGCCGTCGATGAAGCGGTCCGCGGTCTGCCGAGCGCTGAAGGTGATGGTCTCGGCGTTGTCCAGGGGCGGCTCGAAGTCGATCCGGCAGGACAGCTCCGGTGGCGGCCTGCGGGTGTCCAGCAGCACAGCACCGTCGCCGCTGACGACCCGGTGCACCCACGCGACCTGCCTGCCGAACCGGTCGCGGACCTCGGTCGCGGACAGGTCCCCGAGGTCGCCGAGCGTGCGCAGCCCGAGGCGCTTGAACAGGCTCACCGCCTCCCTGCCGTCGGGTACGTCGTCGAGGACCTCGACCGGGAGCGCACGCAGGAACGGCACCGACTCGCCGGGCTCCACCACGAGGCAGTCCTGCGGCGCGGCCCGGCGTGCTGCCTGCTCGGCAGTGAACAGCTCGTCGGCGGTGCCGAACCGACAGTCCCAGACACCGACCTCGACCAGCCGCTCGGCAAGCAGCGCCGCTCCGGCCGGCTCACCCCCGTGGTAGCGACCCGGCGCGCGCAGCGCCACCAACCCCGGTCGCAACGGCGAGACCCCCGGTCGCAGCCGCTCGACCGCGGCCAGCACCGGCTCGAACGCACGCACGTCGCGGTCCGGGTTGGAGGTGTAGACCGACAGGTCGGGACAGCGCGACTGCGCGTCGCGCCGACGCATCCCCCGGCGTACGCCGGCGGAGCGGGCGCCGTGGTTGCACGCCTGCACCGTGTTGGCGGCGAACACCGCCGCCGGCAGGTGGGTGGGCAGCCCGTCGTCGACCAGGGCGGCGACCACCGGCCAGTCCGGGCACCACACGGCCATCACTCGCATCGGCGGGCACTCAACTGGCCACCTCGGCCTCGGCGACCGGGGTGAGGGCCTCCGCCCGGCGGTAGGTCTGGTCCGCCGCCGGGAACCACAGCGCACCGCGCCGTGGTGGAGCCGAGCCACGACGGGCCTCGACGATGATCCGACGCGTGCGCAGGTGGCCGTGGCCCTCCCCGACACCGGACCAGGCCGGCTCGCGGGTGGCCAGCCGCACCTCGCAGCGCGGCCAGTCCCCCGGCGCCCGCTCGAGGGCGACGAGAGCCGAGGAGCGCAACCGCTGGCGCGCACCCAGCTTCTCCGCGACAGCGTCGGCCACCCGTCCCCGGGTCCGCACCAGGACGACGGTGACGACGTCGAGCAGCGCTGCGGTGACCTCCAGCCACTGGTCACCCGGATCGGGCACCAGCACGGTGCGATCCAGGTCGACGCCGAGGGCGGCCGCCGCCTCCGCACCGAAGTCGTCCACTCCGACGACCCCGCACCAGCCACCCGCGCGCGAGGGGCCGGCCAGCAGCCCCAGCGCCAGCGTCGTGGCGCCCGGGCTCGTGCCGTCGACGGCGTAGCTCCCGCCCGCCCGCAGCTGCACGAGACCGCCCAGCGCCGGGTGGGTCTCCAGCTCCCGCCGTGGCACGCCGTCCTGCAGGCGCGCCATCCGGCCGCGCAGGTCGGCGATGGTGTCGAGGGTGCTGGGGGTGCTGGCCACACCCCATCTTCGAACATCTGTTCGAAGATGGCAATCCCGTCAGAACTGCCG
>JBAWHI010000522.1:0-5196 GCA_049593675.1 Nocardioides sp. | reverse complement strand
GGGCGGTGAGCAGGGTGTTGGTGAGCAGGTCGTCGGCGAGGCCATGGGCAGCCTTGGCGAGCAGGTCGGCGGTCGCGGGGGCGACCACGACCAGGTCGGCGCGCTGGCCGATCCGCACGTGCGGCACCTCGTGGACGTCGGCCCACACCTCGGTAGCGACCGGCTTGCCCGACAGCGCCGACCAGGTCGGCGCGCCGACGAACTCCAGGGCCGCCGCGGTCGGCACCACAGTGACGTCGTGTCCCGACTCGGTGAACAGCCGCAGCAGCTCGCAGGACTTGTACGCCGCGATGCCGCCGGCGACGCCCAGCACCACCCTCACGACCGAACCGGGCCGCGCCCCGGTCGGGTGCGCGGCCTCGGAGTGGTCGTCGGTGGTCAGCGGACCACTCGTCGTCAGGCGTTGCCGGCGTCCGCGGCGGCCGCCGCAGCGGCAGCCTCCTCGGCAGCGAGCTCGGCGGGGTCGATGTCCTCACAGGTCAGCAGGTCGTCGTTGATCTCGCGCAGCGCGATCGAGAGCGGCTTCTCCTGCACGTGCGTGTCGACCAGCGGGCCGACGTACTCCAGCAGACCCTCGCCGAGCTGGGAGTAGTACGCGTTGATCTGACGGGCACGCTTGGCGCTGTAGAGGACCAGCTTGTACTTGCTGTCGGTCTTCGTCAGCAGGTCGTCGATCGAGGGATTGGTGACGCCCTCGGCGGCGATGGTGGGTCCGGACACGCTAAAGCCTCACAGATCATTTGGGGATGGCGTCATCAAGGCTACCAACTCCTCCGCGGCAGCGTGAACTTCGTGGTTGACGATGGTCACGTCGAACTCCCCCTCGGCCGCCAGCTCCTCGCGGGCGGACTCGAGGCGGCGGGCGCGCTCCTCCTCGGTCTCGGTCCCCCGGCCGACCAGCCGACGGACCAGCTCGTCCCAGGACGGCGGCTTGAGGAAGACGAAGAGCGCCTCGGGCATCGTCTCGCGGACCTGACGGGCGCCTTGGAGGTCGATCTCGAGCATCGCCGACCGGCCCGTCGCGAGCGCGAGGTCGACCGGCTGGCGCGGCGTGCCGTAGCGGGCCGACTGATGCACGACCGCCCACTCCAGGAGGTCGTGCTCGGCGACCATCCGGTCGAACTCCTCGTCGGAGACGAACCAGTAGTGCACGCCGTTCTCCTCGCCCGGACGCGGGGCGCGGGTGGTGGCCGAGACGGAGATCCAGACGTCGGGGTGGGCTCGGCGGACCTCGGCGGCCACGGTGCCCTTGCCCACGGCGGTGGGGCCGGCGAGGACGACCAGACGGGATCGCTGCGCCGTGGGTCGAGTCGGCGCGTCAGTCACGCGCAGCGAACTCCTTCTCGAGCGCGGCGACCTGCTTGCTCCCCAGTCCGCGGACCCTGCGGCTCTCGGCGATCCCGAGGCGCTCCATCAGCTGCCGGGCCCGGACCTTGCCCAGGCCAGGCATCGACTGCAGCAGGTCGACCACCCGCATCTTGCCGATCACCTCGTTGCGCTGCCCCTGCTCGAGGACATCGACGATCGAGGCCCCCGAGTTCTTGAGCCGGTTCTTCACCTCGGCCCGCTCCCGACGGGAGGCGGCGGCCTTCTCCAGGGCCGCTTGGCGCTGTTCGGGGGTGAGGGGGGGCAGAGCCACGTGCAGTCCTTCGTCAGGGTCGGTGGCACCGGGCTTCGTCGTCACCCGGCAGGGTGAGAGGTCAATCTAGTCAGAACCCCGACGGGGCAGCAATCGAGGGCCGGATCAGAGCGTCAGGGGCGTCTTGCAGACGTCACGCGCCTGCTGGTCCAGATCCTGGAGGGCGCGCAGCGTGGTGCCGCCGCCGAGCTCCGCGGCCGCGGCATCGATGGCGGCCCGGTCCTCGGCAGCCAGGTCGGCGGGGGGCTCGTCGCGGTCGTACGTCGTCGGGTCGACCCCGGCGGCCTCGAGTGCGTCCTGCAGCGCCTCGACCCGGCTGACGACCTGCTGCCACTCGTCGCTGATGTCGCGCGGCGCCTCGTTCTCGAGCTCGCGGAAGATCGTGAGCGCTCGGAGCAGGGCGTCCGGATCCCCGCTCCCGACGATCTCGGAGAGCTCCTGCTGGCGCTCCTCGACCGCACCGCAGTACGCATCCTGCTCCGAGCCGCAGCCCACGACGAGCCCGGCCAGCAGCGGCACGGCCAGCCCGAGCGCGACGGCTCGTCTCACGGGCGCAGCTCGTCGTTGGCGCGGAGCACGGCGTCCCGCATCGCGTCGACATCCGGTCCGAGCCGCAGCACCTCACGCGACGAGCTCGGGATGACCGTCGACGCGGTCGAGCCGAAGATCCGCCGGATGTCCGCGGCCGTGCCGCCCTGCGCTCCGTAGCCCGGCGCCAGGATCGGCCCGTTGACGTCGAGGTCGTCGCCGACCATGGCGTCGGGCAGGGCGCCGATGGTGGCACCGACGACCGCGCCGAAGGAGCCGAGCGGCTGGGCGTCGGCGTTGAGTCGACGCAGGTGGTCGAGCACGCCACCGGCGACGGTGCCCCCGTGGGGCGCGACCGCGTGCTGCACCTCGGGCCCCTCCTTGTTGGAGGTGAGGGCGAGTACGAAGACCCCGGCGCCGTGCGCGCGGGCGGTGTCGACCATCGGGTCGAGCGACCCGAAGCCCAGGTAGGGGCTGGCGGTGATCGCGTCGACCGCCAGCGGCGAGGTCTGGTCGAGGTAGGCGTCGGCGTACGCCTGACTCGTCGAGCCGATGTCACCGCGCTTGACGTCCAGCAGGACGAGCGCGCCGGCGGCCCGGGACTCGGTGACGACGCGCTCGAGGACCGCGACGCCCCGGCTGCCGTGGCGCTCGTAGAACGCCGACTGGGGCTTGACGACCGACACGTGGGGGGCGACGGCCTCGACCACGCTCAGCGCGAACGTCTCGAGCCCCTGCGCATCGTCGGCCAGGCCCCAGTCCTGCAACAGGCCGGCGTGGGGGTCGATGCCGACGCAGAACGGTCCGCGCTCGGAGACGGCGGCATGCAGGCGGGCTCCGAAGGTGGTCATGGCGTGACTCCCCTGACGATGCGGCGGGGCCAGAGCGGACCCTCGTAGATGAACGCCGTGTAGCCCTGCAGCAGGGTCGCACCGGCGTCGAGACGGGCGCGAGCGTCCTCGACGGTGGTGATGCCCCCCACCCCGATCAGGGTCAGGTCGGGACCGACCCGCGAGCGCAGGAGTCGCAGCACCTCGAGGGAGCGCTCGGTGAGCGGTCGGCCGGAGAGGCCACCGGCACCGATCTCCTCGACCCGGGCCGCCGGCGTGCGCAGGTCGGCGCGCGAGATGGTCGTGTTGGTGGCGATGATGCCGTCGAGACCGACGGCGCCCACCAGGTCGGCGACCCCCGTCACGTCGTCGTCGGCGAGATCGGGGGCGATCTTGACCAGCAGCGGCACGCCGTCGGCGATCGCCTGCACGGCGGTGAGGATCGGCTCGAGCTTCTCGACCGCCTGGAGGTTGCGCAGGCCGGGCGTGTTGGGCGAGCTCACGTTGACGACGAGGTAGTCGGCGTACGGCGCGAGCAGCCGCGCGGACTTCTCGTAGTCGCGAACCGCCTCGTCCTCGGGGACGACCTTGCTCTTGCCGATGTTGACGCCGAGGACCGGACGGTGCCGCCCCTCGCGCCGGCCCAGCTTCCGGCTGCGCGCCTGCAGCCGCGCCGCGACCGCCTCGGCACCGTCGTTGTTGAAGCCCATCCGGTTGACGACGGCCCCGTCCGCCGGAAGCCGGAACAGCCGGGGCTGCGGGTTGCCGGGCTGTGGTTCCCCGGTGACGGTCCCGACCTCGACGTGGCCGAACCCCAGCGCACCGAGGCCGTCGATGCCGACCGCGTTCTTGTCGAAGCCGGCCGCGAGGCCCAGCACGTTGGCGAAGCTCAACCCCATCGCCTGGACCGGCTCCCCCGGTGCTGCGCCGACGCCGGTCAGCAGCCGGGTCGCCGGTCCGGCCGCCCGGATCGCGCGGAACGCGCGATGGTGGGCGCGCTCCGGGTCGGTCCGGGTGAGGACGTGGTCGAAGAGGAGTCGGTAGGTCACCGGGACCGGGCCCAGTCCTGCAGCGACTTCACGCCGATGTCGCCGCGCTCCAGTGCCTCGATCCCCTGGACCGCGGCGCCCAGCCCCTGGACCGTGGTGATGCAGGGGATGTTGGCCATGACGGCGGCGGTGCGGATCTCGTAGCCGTCCAGCCGCGCCGAGCCACCCCCGGTGGCGCCGTGCGGCGTGTTGATGATCAGGTCGATCTCGCCGTCGAGGATCAGCTGGACCGTCGTCTTCTCCCCGTTCGGCCCCTCTCCCTCGAAGTGCTTGCGGACCACCGACGCCTCGACCCCGTTGCGCCGCAGCACCTCGGCGGTGCCCTGGGTGGCGAGGATCTGGAAGCCGTGGTCGGCGAGCACCTTGATCGGGAAGATCATCGTGCGCTTGTCCCGGTTCGCCATCGACACGAAGACCCGACCACCGGTCGGGAGCGGTCCGAAGGCACCCGCCTGTGCCTTGGCGAAGGCGCTGCCGAAGTCGGCGTCGAGACCCATCACCTCGCCCGTCGACTTCATCTCGGGGCCGAGCACCGTGTCGACCTGGGTGCCGTCCGGCGTCCGGAACCGGTTGAACGGCATCACCGCCTCCTTCACCGCGATCGGCTGGTCGGGCGGAAGGGTGCCGCCGTCGCCGGAGGCCGGGAGGACGCCGGCTGCACGCAGCGACGCGAGCGACTCCCCCATCATCACGCGGGCGGCCGCCTTGGCCAGCGGGGTCGCGGTCGCCTTGGAGACGAACGGCACCGTGCGACTGGCGCGCGGGTTGGCCTCCAGCACGTAGAGCACGTCGGAGCCCAGGGCGAACTGGATGTTGAGCAGTCCACGGACCCCCACGCCGCGCGCGATCGCCTCGGTCGCCTCCCGGATCCGCTCGATCTCGGCCTCACCGAGGGTGATCGGCGGCAGGGCGCACGAGGAGTCGCCCGAGTGGATCCCCGCCTCCTCGATGTGCTCCATCACGCCGCCGAGGAACAGCTCGTGGCCGTCGTACAGCGCGTCCACGTCGATCTCGACCGCGTCGTCGATGAACCGGTCGACCAGCACCGGGTGCTCCGGGCTGATCTCGGTGGCCCGGTCGATGTAGCCCTCGAGCGCGGCGTCGTCGTAGACGATCTCCATGCCCCGGCCGCCCAGGACGTACGACGGGC
>JBAWHI010000521.1:0-3633 GCA_049593675.1 Nocardioides sp. | reverse complement strand
CACTAATGGCACTCAGCGCCAAAAAGATAGGGTTCCCGCATGAGCAGTCGCGGTCGGCCGGTCGCGACCAGCCACGCCGAGATCGAGCGCGTGGCGTTCCGTCTGTTCGCCGAGCGCGGGTTCGACGCCGTGACGATGACCGACATCGCGGCCGAGGTGGGCGTCGGGCGGCGCACGCTGTTTCGCTACTTCGAGTCCAAGAACGACATCCCGTGGGGGCAGTTCGACCGCACCCTGGACGGGTTCCGGGCGATCCTCGCCGAACAGCCCCCCGACCTCTCGCTGCACGAGGCCGTGCACCGCGGCGTGGTCGCCTTCAACGACTTCCCGACCGAGGCCGAGCCGAGCCACCGCGACCGGATGCGGCTGATCCTCGAGACACCGACACTCCAGGCGCACTCCGTCCTCCGGTACGCCGCCTGGCGGACTGTCATCGCGGAGTACGTCGCCGAGCGGTGCGACGCCGACGCCGGCGACCTGCTGCCACGCACCGTGGGCAGCGTCTCGCTGGCGCTGGCGATCTCGGCCTACGAGGGCTGGCTGGCCGACCCCGGGACCGACCTCGCGAACCTGCTCGACGAGGCGATGTCCGGGCTGCGCGGCTACCTCAGCTGACCAGAGCCTTGCTCCAGGTCGGCGGGCCGTTCTAGGTTGCAGCATCACTGTGATCTGGATCACGTTCTCGGGAGGAACGCCATGCGTCTTCGTCTGGCCACACCACTGGTCGCCGCCGTCGCCATCGGCCTGGCCCTGACCGCCGCGCCCGCCTGGGCCGGCCCCCAGGACGGTGACTACGCCCGGCACGCGCTGCGGACAGGCCTCACCGACCAGGACTTCTACTTCGTGATGGGCGACCGCTTCGAGAACGGCGACCCCGCCAACGACGAGGGCGGCCTCGCGGGCGGTCCGAACGAGACCGGCTTCGACCCGACCAGCAAGGGCTTCTACAACGGTGGCGACCTGGTCGGCCTGCGCGAGCGCCTCGACTACATCGAGGGGCTCGGCACCGACGCCATCTGGCTCACCCCGATCTTCACCAACAAGCCGGTCCAGCTCGAGGACGGGCCGTCGGCCGGCTACCACGGCTACTGGATCACCGACTTCACCGAGGTCGACCCCCACCTGGGCAGCAACCAGGACCTGGCCGACCTCGTCGACGCGGCGCACCAGCGCGGGATGAAGGTCTTCTTCGACATCATCACCAACCACACCGCCGACGTGATCGGCTACGAGGAGGGCGCGCGCACGGCGTACGTCTCGAAGGATGCGGCGCCCTACACCGACGCCGACGGGGACGTCTTCGACGACCGCGACTTCGCCGGCACCTCGGACTTCCCGGAGCTCGACCCGCAGACCTCGTTCCCCTACGTCCCCGTGCTCGACCCGGACGAGACCGAGCTCAAGGTGCCGGCCTGGCTCAACGACGTGACGAACTACCACAACCGCGGCAACACGACCTTCACCGGCGAGGACAGCCAGTACGGCGACTTCTTCGGCCTCGACGACCTCTTCACCGAGAAGCCCGAGGTCGTCGACGGGATGATCGACATCTATCGCACCTGGGTCGAGGAGTTCGACATCGACGGCTTCCGCATCGACACGATGAAGCACGTGGACGATGAGTTCTGGAAGGAGTTCGGCCCGGCGATGCAGGAGATCGCGGCCGCCGACGGCAACCCGGACTTCTTCATGTTCGGCGAGGTCGCACTCGACGGGAGCGGCGTGGAGGCGAAGAGCTTCACGTCGCACTACACGACCCAGGCCAAGATGCAGGCGATCCTCGACTTCCCCTTCCAGGACGCTGCCCGCGGCTTCGCGTCACGGGGCCTGAGTACCCAGCGCCTCGCTCGGTTCTTCGCCCATGACGACTGGTACACCGACCACGACTCGAACGCCTACGCGCTGCCCACCTTCCTCGGCAACCACGACATGGGTCGGATCGGCCACTTCCTGGCCCAGGACAACCCGGACGCCGACGACGCCGAGCTGCTGGCCCGCGACCGGCTCGCGCACGAGCTGATGTACCTCTCACGGGGCAACCCGGTCGTCTACTACGGCGACGAGCAGGGCTTCGCCGGCGAAGGTGGCGACCAGTCGGCGCGCCAGACGATGTTCCCCAGCCAGGTCGAGGAGTACCGGGGCGACGACCAGATCGGGACCAACCGCACGGGCGCCGACGACAACTTCGTCACCGACCATCCGCTCTACACCGCGATCGGCCGCCTGTCCGCGCTGACCGAGGAGCACCCGGCGCTGCGCGACGGCGCCCAGCAGGTGCGGCACGCCTCGTCCGGCCCGGGCCTGTTCGCCGCGTCGCGGATCGACCGGGGTGCGCGGCGGGAGTACGTCGTCGGCCTCAACAACAGCGAGCAGCCCGACGCCGCGAAGGTCGCGACGTACCGCCCGCGCGGAGTCTTCACGAAGATCTACGGGCCCGGGCCGAAGCGGGTCCGGACCGACGCCCGCGGTCGGCTCCCGATGCGGGTGCCCGGACTGGCTGCCTCGGTCTACGTCTCACAGCAGCACATCCCCCGCTCCCGCGTGGCACCGCGGATCAGGCTGGCCCGGCCGGAGCCGGCCGCGGCGTCGCGCGGTCGGATGCGGCTGCACGCGGCCGTGCGGGGCACGTCGTTCTACGAGGTCACCTTCCAGCGTCAGATCGGCAACGGCCGGTGGCGCACCGTCGGCGTCGACGACACCAGGCCGTACCAGGTCTTCCACGACTGGAGCGACGTCTCCCCCGGCGGCAAGGTCCGCTACCGGGCCGCGGTCCTCGACAACGCCGGTCACACGCGCGGGACCCGGCCGGTCTCCGCGCGGGTCCCGGTGCCGACCCCGACGATGACGGCTCCCAGCGGGAGCACCGTCAGCCAGATCGACCCGGTCACCGTGGCAGCGACCGTGGACCCACCGCGGCCGGGACAGTACGTCGAGTTCCTGCGCAGCGTGGACGGCGGGCCCTGGACCAGCCTCGGCACGGATCGCTCGGCCCCGGCCTACACCGTCACCGACGACGTCTCCGACCTGTCGCTCGGCACCCCGGTCCGCTATCGGGCCGAGGTCGACGGCCCCGGCCAGGTCGCGACGTCGAGCCGGCCGATCGAGGTCACCGTCGCCGAGCCGGAGCCTGCGGTCGACTCGGTGACGGTCGCCGGCAGCCTGCAGGACGAGCTCGGCTGCCCCGCCGACTGGCAGCCCGACTGCTCGCAGTCGCACCTGGCGTTCGACACCTCCGACGGGAAGTGGCACGCGACGTTCGCGCTGCCGGCCGGGAGCTATGAGTGGAAGGTCGCGATCGACGACAGCTGGGACGTGAACTACGGCGCCGGCGGTGCGGCCGGCGGCGGCAACCTCACGCTCGAGGTCGAGCAGCCCACGTCCTACCTCTTCAGCTGGGACCAGGTCACCCACGTCCCGTCGGTCGTCACGGTGGAGTGAGGACTTGACCGGTACAGAACCTCTCGATACTGTACCGGTCAAGACCCTGCGTAGGAGGACCCATGACGTTCGACCCCATCGCCGCCGGCCTCGCCGTCCGGCTGACGCACGCGACGACCCAGAGCGCCCGACCCGACGCGCCCGTCGTGCCCGACCGTTCGCCCCGCGCGCCCCTGGCGGGCACCCGCCGACGCT
>JBAWHI010000520.1:0-9262 GCA_049593675.1 Nocardioides sp. | reverse complement strand
AGGAGGCCGTCACGGTCGGCGACCTGGTCCGGCTGTTCACCTTCCGGCAGGGCAACGCCAACCTGGTCGAGATGACGCTGCCGACCGACTCGCCGTACGTCGGGAAGCCGACCGGGCTGATCCCGTTCCCCGAGAACTGCGCCCTCGTCACCATCCTGCGAGACGGCCAGGTCTACGTGCCCGACCCGGAGCAGCCCGTGGAGGCCGGCGACGAGCTGCTGTTCGTCGTGCCCGAGGAGGTCGAGGAGGACCTCGAACGACTCCTCGCCCCCTCCGCACACGGCGGGTAGCTACCCGGCGGTCGGCGTGACCGGCGTCTTGTTGCGAGCCAGCACCCACGCCATCGCGGCTAGAGCCGCCAGCTGCAGCGGCCAGCCCATCGCGATCTTGAGGACGCCGAGGGCGGCGACCGCGGAGTCGACCTCCATGCTGCCGGACCGGGCGGCGAACCAGATCGGCGCCTGCGCGACCACCCGGATCAGGCAGGGCACGGCCAGCAGCCAGGTGAGCAGGGTGCACAGCCGCACGACCTGACGGTCGCGGTGCCAGGCGGTCGCGTCACCCGTGACGCTGCCGACCATGAAGCCGACCAGGGGCCACCCGATCAGGCAGGTCAGGGCGAGCAGGGCGGTGTAGCCCGCGTTGTAGATGATGCCCGGCAGGAAGTAGGCCAGCGCCTGGTCGTCCTCGCTGCCCCCGCGCTGGGCCGAGATACTGACGAACAGCCAGCCGATGCCGATCCCGAAGAGGGCGTTCAGGCAGAACTGGACCGTCGATCGCTGCACGAGGCGCGCGACCAGCAGCACCACGGCGACAGCGACGCTCGAGATCAGCGCCAGGCGCAGCTCGTTGGTGGTCAGCCAGACGACGGTGAAGATGATCGTCGGCACGGCCGCCTCGACCATGCCGCGCTTGCCGCCGAGTGCGCGCGCGATCTGCGCTCGGACGACGGCCTCGACGGTGTCGACGCTCGCCTCGGTGTGCTCCTCGGTCACGGCATCAGCTCGTAGCGCGGGTTGTACATGATCCGGTGCCCGTCCTGGCGGCCGATCCGGCCCTGGATCTCGATCGACCGGCCCGGGACGACCCCCGCGATCTGCCGCCGGCCGAGCCAGATGACCGTGATCGAGCCGGTGCCGTCGTACAGCTCGGCCTCGAGCGCCGGGACACCGCCGCGCGGACGCAGCGTCACGGTGCGCAGCGTGCCGCGCAGCCGGACCCGCTTGCGGTCCTCCGCCTCACCGACCAGGTCGTGACCGTCCTGCTCCGCGCCGTACTCGCGCCGCATGTCGCGGGCGTGCTGGTCGTCGGGGCTCGCCCACCGGCTGATCGTGCGCCGCAGCCGGAACTTCTCGGCCATCGTGGCCTACGAACCCGACTCGACGAGCTGATCGCGCGGGGGAAGCGTGACGGTGAGCTCGGCGCCGACGGGCATCGCGTGGCTGCCGCGACGGACCGCGATCCCCGCGATCAGGTCCTCCCAGGACCCGGAGGTCTCGGGCTCGACCGCCGGCTTGCCGAGCAGGGTCGCCCGCAGCATCCAGCGCGGGCCGTTCACGCCGATGATCCGCGACACCTGCGCACCGGTGCGCCCGTCGGCGGTCTTCACCGAGAGCTGTCCGACGATCTCGGTGCCGAAACGGCCCTCGCGCTCGGAGGCCGTGCCGCCGCGCTGGGCGAAGTCGGCGGCCAGCTGCGGCCGCACGGTCCCCCAGAGATCCCCGTTGCGCGGCGCGGCGAAGGCGCGCACCTCGACGGCCCCCTCGGCGCCGGCCAGCAGCACGGCCTGGACCTCCTCGGACTCCTGGTCGATCTGCAGACGCAGCTCGATGCCCTCGACGGCCGGGATGAGGAGGGCCCCCAGGTCCATCCGCGCCAGCTCATCGTCCTCGTCGAGGTCGTCGACGTCGAACGGACCGGTCGTCGGTCCCGGCTCCGCGACGGGCGCCTCGTCGACGGTCTCCTCCACCTCGGCGGCCGGCTCGGCCTCGGCGGACTTGCGACGGAACTTCACGGAGCTACTCCTCGGTCGGGACGGGCTGGGAGGTGAAACCCCCGGTAGAACCGTAGCCCCCGCCCCCACGGACCGACGTGGGGAGTTCCTCCACCTCGGCGAAGACCGCCCGTTCGACCCGCTGGATCACCAGCTGGGCGACCCGGTCCCCGCGCCGCAGCTCGATCGGCTCGACCCGGTCGTGGTTGATCAGCAGCACCTTGATCTCTCCGCGGTAGCCGGCGTCCACGGTGCCCGGTGTGTTCACGATCGACAGCCCGTGCCGCGCAGCGAGACCGGACCGGGGGTGGACCAGCGCGACGTACCCGGAGGGCAGCGCCACCGCGATGCCGGTCGGCACCAGCGCCCGCTCCCCCGGTGCGAGAGTGAGGTCGACCGTGGTGAGCAGGTCGGCGCCGGCGTCGCCGGGATGGGCGTACGCCGGGAGAGGCAGCTCGGGGTCCAGGCGGGAGACCAGCACCTCCAGCCCGGCGGGGAGGTCGGAGGGTGGCTGCACGTCGGACACGTCGCCGGACCCTACCGGCAGGTCCCGGTCCGGCCAATGGAAGGATTCTCCCCGTGTCCACCAGCCCCGCCTACGCCGAGCGCCTCGGCGTCCCGCTGCGCTGGTGGGTGCAGGGCACGATGCTGGTCGCAACCCTGTGGCTCGCCGTCGTCGTCGCCCTCCCGAGCCTCGCGGCGTGGATCGTGACCCTGGTCGCGCTCGCGGCGATGACCGTCCTCCTCGCCACGTACGGCGCCGCCCGGGTCGTCGTCGCGGACGGGACGTTCCGGGCCGGACGGGCCCACATCGCCGCCGAGCACCTCGGCGCCGCGGTCGCGCTGGACGCCGAGGAGACGCGCCGGATCGCCGGCGTCGACGCCGATGCGCGCGCCTACCTGGTGCTGCGTCCCTATCTCAAGCGCGCGGTGCGGGTCGAGATCACCGACCCGGACGACCCGGCGCCGTACTGGCTGGTCTGCACCCGGCACCCGGACGACCTGGCCCGAGCGCTGACGACGCTCACGCACGCCCGCTGACGCTCCAGCCATGACTCGGCGCCAGGCTGGGTACGCTTCGGCCATGGCAAAGGACTCCTCGAAGCTCTGGACCGTGTTCTCCCTGGTCGCCGCGCTCGGCGCGGCCACGATCGCGAAGCAGGCCATCGACAAGTCCTGGACCATCGCGACCGGCAAGAAGCCGCCCGAGAACCCCGCCGACCCGGACGTCGAGATCTGGGAGGCCGTCGGCTGGGCGATCGCCAGCGGCGTCGCCGTCGGCCTGGCGCGGATGCTCGCCCAGCGCCGGGCCGCGTCCTACTACTACCGCTCCACCGGCCACCTGCCGCCCGAGCTGCGCAAGGACGGCCAGGAGGCCTGAGCGGCCGGCCACCTCGGCCCAGTATCCGGCCCAGTATCCGGCCCGACATGCAGAGAACCGCAACCCGATCGGGTTGCGGTTCTCCGTCGTCGAGGCGAGGTGTCAGACGCAGTCGCGGCAGATGAGCTTCTTGGCGTCGGCGAGCTGGCTGCGGTGGTGGACCAGGAAGCAGCTCATGCAGGTGAACTCGTCCTCCTGCTTCGGCTTCACCTCGACCGCCAGCTCCTCGTGGGACAGGTCGGCGCCAGGGAGCTCGAAGGACTCGGCGGCCTCGGTCTCGTCCTCGTCGACCTTGCCCGAGTTCTTGTCATGGCGGCGCGCCTTGAGCTCTTCGATGCTCTCCTCGGACTGCTCGTCCTCGTTCTTCCTCGGTGCGTCGTAGTCAGTCGCCATCGTTCACTCCACTCCCTGCTGCTACCAATGCTCGCTACCCTGCGTGCCACGTCGTCGTCGGCGCCAGATTGTGCACCATCGGGAGCCTGGTGCGCACTCTCGACCCACGTCGCGGAACGTGAACATCCAGTGACGAGCCGCTATTCCCTCGCACCCGCCGTGTATCCAGCGCGCCGCACGGCGTCGAGGAGCTCCTCGAAGCCGTGTGCCGGGGCGCACACCACCAGCGGCGAGCCGCCGACCCCGGGGTGCTCCTCCATCCGGGCCCCGGCGACCCGGGCGACCAGCCCACCCGCGGCGTGGTCCCAGAGGTTCACGCCCTCCTCGACGTAGCCGTCCAGCGCGCCCTCCGCCACGTGGCAGAGGTCGAGGGCGCACGAGCCGAGGCGGCGTACGTCGCGCACCTCGGTGATCAGCGCGACCAGTGCCCGGGCCTGCAGCCGCCGGATGTCGGCGTCGTAGTTGAAGCCGGTGCCGATGAGCCGCAGCGCGAGCGGGGTCGGGGACGCGACGGCGAGCGGGACGCCGTCCCGGGTGGCGACCGGCGGGCCGTCCTCCCCCAGGTGGGCGACGTACTCGGTGCCGAGCGCGACGTTGAGGACGACACCGGCCACGACCTCCGTCCCCTGCTCGGTGGAGCGCTCGACGGCGATCGAGACGGCGTACTGCGGCAGGCCGTAGAGGAAGTTGACGGTGCCGTCGATCGGATCGACCACCCAGCGCAGGCCCGTGCTGCCGGCCACGTCGTCGCCCTCCTCGCCGAGGATCGCGTCGTCGGGTCGCAGTGCCGCGAGCCGCGCCCGGATCAACGCCTCGCTGGCGCGATCGGCCTCGGTCACGACGTCGACCTCGCTGGACTTGGTCTCCGCCACGGTGACCTTGCCGGCCCGGCGGCTCCGGACCAGCGCCGCCGCCTCCCGCGCGATGTCGAGGGCGAGGGCGGCCAGCTCGGCATTGCCCGGGCGCACGTGGGCGTTCACGACCCGGCCAGGGCCGGTCGGTCGGCGCGCGCATTGGGGCAGCAGCCGACCGGGCACCGGTCCCAGCAGGCGGGGAGGCCACCGACCGTCGCCCGGGCCACCTCCTCGCCGCGTTCGACCGCCGCCCGCTCCAGGAGCAGGTCGCGGACCGTCGCGACGAAGCGGGGGTCGATCCCCGCCGTTGCCGCGCGCGCCGCCGGCAGCCCGAGCCGCTCCGCGGTGGCCAGGGCCTCGGTGTCGAGGTCGTAGATGACCTCCATGTGGTCGGAGACGAAGCCGATCGGCACCATGACGACGCCCGGGACGCCGTCGGCGTGCAGCGCCTCGAGGTGGTCGTTGACGTCCGGCTCGAGCCAGGGGGTCTGCGGGGAGCCGGAGCGCGAGCAGAAGACCAGCGCGTGCGGGTGGCGTCGACCGGTCTCTTGGCGGACCCGCTCGACGACCTCCTCGGCGACGCTGAGGTGCTGATGGACGTAGGCCCCGCCGTCGGGCCCGCTGCCGGCGTTCATCGTCTCGGGGATCGAGTGCGTGACGAAGCTGAGGTGCACCCCGTCGCGGACATCGACGGGCAGGTCGGCCAGGGCGGCGAGCGTCGCGTCCACCATCGGCTCGACGAAGCCGGGGTGGTTGAAGTAGTGCCGCAGCTTGTCCAGCTGCGGCGCGCCCTCGACGTCCTCCACGGCGTCGAACAGGTTCTCGCGGTACTGCCGGCACGAGGAGTACGACGAGTAGGCACTCGTCACGAAGCAGGCCGCGCGGCGGACCCCGTCGGCCGCCATCTGCCGGACGGTGTCGGCCAGGTAGGGATCCCAGTTGCGGTTGCCCCAGTAGACCGGAAGGTCGATGCCGGCGCCGGCGAGGTCCTCGCGCAGGGCGGCGAGGAAGTCCCGGTTCTGGTCGTTGATCGGCGAGCGGCCACCGAACTCGAAGTAGTGCTGACCGACCTCCTCCAGGCGCTCGCGCGGGATGCCACGCCCCCGGGTGACGTTCTCGAGGAACGGGACCACGTCGTCGGGCTTCTCGGGGCCGCCGAACGAGACCAGCAGAACGGCGTCGTACGGGCTCGGATCGGTAGTCATGGGTTCATCGTAGGGAGCCGTCGATAGGGATTCGCCCGGGGCCGAGCCGCCCCCTAGGCTCTTGCGGTGTTCACGTCGTACCGCCGGATCCTGGCCCACCCCGGCGCCTTCCGCTTCTCCCTCGCCGCCCTGGTCGCGCGGCTGCCGATCTCGATGGTCGGCCTGGGCATCGTGCTGCTGGTCTCCGCGGCGACCGGGAAGTACGGCGTTGCGGGCGCCGTCTCGGCCGCCTACATGGTCGCGAACGCCGCCCTGGCGATCCTGCAGGGCCGGCTGCTGGACCGCCTCGGCCAGGGCCGGGTCCTGGCGGTCGCGAGCCTGGTGTTCGGGGTCGCGATCTCGCTGCTGGTCGTCTCCGTGCAGGCGGACTGGCCGATCGTGTGGACCTACCTGTTCGCCGCCTTGGGCGGCGCCTTCCTCCCCCAGGTCGGCTCGAGCGTGCGCACCCGCTGGTCGCACATCCTCGACCAGCCGGCGGAGGTGCAGACCGCCTATGCGCTGGAGGCCGTCCTCGACGAGGCGGTCTTCATCCTCGGTCCGATCCTGGTGACGGTGCTCGCGACCGCCTGGCACCCGGTGGCCGGCATCGCGGTCGCACTCATCGCCTGCGTCGGCGGCACGCTGTACTACGCGAGCCAGCGCTCGACCGCACCGCCGCCGCGCGCCCGGTCGGCATCGGACGCCCCCAAGGTCGCGATGCCCTGGCGGACCGTGATCCCGCTGGCCGTGGTGGCCGCGGCGCTCGGCGTGCTGTTCGGCGCTGCGGAGGTCACCACGGTCGCATTCGCCGAGGAGCAGGGCCATCAGGCGATCTCCGGCCTCCTGCTCGCCCTGTGGGCGTTGGGAAGCCTGACGGCCGGCGTCATCACGGGAGCGGTGCACTGGCGGCGCGGACCGTCCTTCCGAGTGCGCTGGGGCGCGCTCGCGATGGCCTGTGCGATGTCGCCGCTCTACTTCGTCGGGTCGCTGCCCCTGATGGGACTCACCCTGTTCGTCGCCGGCTTCGCGATCGCGCCGACGATGATCGCGGCGATGTCGCTCACCGAGGCGGTCGTCCCGGCCGGCCGTCTCACCGAGGGCATGGCGTTCATGCAGACCGGCCTGGTGGCCGGGGTCGCTCCGGGCGCCACCCTGAGCGGACTCGTCGTCGACCACCAGGGCGCGTCCGCGGCCTACCTCGTCTCCTTCGCCGCGGGGGTCGTGGCCGCCCTCGCCGGGCTCGCCATCCCGCGCCAGCGATCACCCCTACCCATCAGTACGATCTCCTCGTGAGCGAGTGGAGCAACTGGTCAGGTCTCGAGTCGGCGCGGCCGCAGCGGGTGGAGGAGCCGACCGACACGGCCGGGATCGTCGCCGCCGTCGAGCGCGCCCGCGCCGAGGCATCGACGGTGAAGATGGTCGGCACCGGCCACAGCTTCACCGCGATCTCGGCGCCGGAGGGGACCATGCTCCGACCGACCCACCTCGGTGGGATCCTCTCGGTCGACCGCGAGGCGATGACGGTCACCGCGCTGGCCGGCACCCAGCTGAAGGTGCTCAACGCCCAGCTCGAGGCGCTCGGGCTGAGCCTGCACAACATGGGCGACATCGCCGAGCAGACCCTCGCCGGTGCGACCTCGACCGGCACCCACGGGACCGGTGGGGTGGCCGCCTCGCTGTCGGCGCAGGTCTGCGCCCTCGAGCTGGTCACCGGCACCGGCGAGGTGCTCCGCGTCACCGACACCGAGAACCCCGAGCTCCTCGAGTTCGCCCGGGTCGGGCTCGGCGCCCTCGGCGTGCTCACCACCCTCACCTTCCGGGTCGAGCCGCTGTTCGTCCTGGGGGCCACGGAGACTCCGATGTCGTGGGACGAGGCCATGGACGGGTTCGACGAGCGGATCGCCGCACACCACCACGTCGACACCTACTGGTTCCCGCACACCGATCGGCTGATGACCAAGGCCAACGACCGCCTCGACACCCTCGAGACCGCTCCGTTGTCGCGACTGCGGTCGTGGTGGGACGACGAGTTCCTGTCCAACTCGCTGTTCGGGGCGCTCAACCACCTCACGAACGCCGTCCCCGCGATCATCCCGCAGTTCAACCAGATCTCGAGCCGGCTGTTGTCGGCACGCACCTACAGCGACGTCGCCCACCGGGTCTTCATCTCGCCTCGCGACGTGGTCTTCCGGGAGATGGAGTACGCCCTGCCCCGTGAGGCCGGCCTGACCGCCCTGCAGGAGGCCCGGACGGCGCTGGAGCGCTCGGACCTGCGGATCACCTTCCCCGTCGAGATCCGGGTCACGCCGTCCGACGACATCGCCCTGTCGACCTCGTCGGGGCGCGACTCGATGTATCTGGCGTTCCACACCCACCGCGACGCCGACCACGTCGCGTACTTCGCGCTGATGGAGCCGATCATGCGTGCGCACGGCGGGCGCCCCCACTGGGGCAAGGTGCACACCCGCACCGCGGCCGACCTGGCACCGGCCTACCCGCGCTTCGAGGAGTTCCTGAAGGTGCGCGAGCGCCTCGACCCGGACCGGGTGTTCGCCAACCCCTACCTGCGCCGGGTCCTGGGCGACTGACGCGAGCTCGACGCCCCCGGGCCGATCACGACCGGCCGATCACGACTTCGTGTTGTAGAGCCGCAGCGCGATCGGCGCGAAGACGGCCGTGACGACCACCGAGAGCACCAGCACGATCGTGATGTCGCCGGTGACGGGGGTGCCGTTCATCAGGCCGCGAGCGGCCTCGCAGAGCAGGGTCACGGGGTTGACCTCCACGAACGCCTGGAGCCAGCCCGGCATCGTCTCCGGCGGCGCGAAGACCGAACTGATGAAGGTCAGCGGGAACAGCACCATCATCGAGACGCCCATCACGGCGTTCGGCGTGCGCACCTTGAGCCCGACGATCAACCAGAGCCAGCTCAGCGATACGCAGAAGAGCACCAGCAGCAGCACGGCCGACAGGACGCCCAGCACGCCGCCGGGTGCCCGGTAGCCGATCAGCAGCCCGACGGTGAGCACCATCGTCGAGGCCATCGCGTAGCGCAGGGTGTCGCCGAGCAGCGCGCCCACCAGCAACGACGCTCGCCACACGGGCAGGGACCGAAACCGGTCGAAGACCCCCTTGTCGATGTCGGTGTTGATCGTGAGGCCGGTGTACATCGTGATGAAGACGACGGTCTGGGTGAGGATGCCGGGCAGGGCGTACTGGAGGTACTCCTGCGGCGAGCCCGAGATCGCGCCGCCGAACACGAACGTGAACATCAGCGTGAACAGGATCGGGAACATCGTCACGTCGAAGAGCTGCTCGGGGACGTGCTTGATCTTGAGCAGTGCCCGCCACCCGAAGGTGAGCGAGGAGCTCACCGGGTTGGCCGGCTGCGGGCGCTCACCGCTGCCGAGTGCCGCGATCACGCTCGCGTCGAGCCGCGGTGCCGTCGCCTCGCGGG
>JBAWHI010000519.1:0-7086 GCA_049593675.1 Nocardioides sp. | reverse complement strand
TCCGGTGGTCGGCGAACTCGTCCTCGTCGTCGACCCAGACCCGACCGGCGTTGCCGCGGACCACGTCGAGGTCGAGGTCGACCGCTCGCAGCACGGACCCGTCCCAGCTCGGTGGCGTCGTGATGTCGACGTACACCTGCACCGGGCCGCCGACGTCGTGGAAGGTGGCGAGCCAGCCCCTTTCGGGACCGCTGCCCCCGGGTGGCGGGACCAGCCCCACCTGACGGGTCGGGGCGAGGTACGTCGCCCCGGGGCGGCTCATCGCGGTGCCGGCGGGGATCCCCAGCCAGTCGCCGTGCTGGTCGCTGCCGAGGTAGCTCGCGTCGAACTCCCAGTGCGGTTGGTCACCCCATTTCGTCATCACGACTCGGACCGCGTCCCCGGTGGTCAGGCTCACCTGGCCTGTCTACCAGCCGGCTGCCACCATGGCGGCCATGCTGGAGGCCCGTGAGCTCAACCTGACCCTCGACTTCTGCCTGCGCGTCGGTGAGCTGCTGCTGTCCTCCGGGGCGGGCGCGGCCGACGTCACGGCGACGATGCAAGCGCTGTCGTGGGAGTACGGCGTGCGCAATCCCGACGTCGACGTCACCTTCACCGGTCTGTCGATGTCCCACCAGCTGGACCCGGAGGAGCCCGCGGTCGTGCTGATCCGCCAGGTCAAGCAGCGCGACATCGACTACGAGGACCTCACCCTGGTCGACCACCTGGTCCGGGAGGTCCTCGCCGGTCAGGTCGACCTCAAGGACGCGCGGACCCGGCTCGCCCGGATCGTGTCGTCCGGCCACACGCTGCCACGGTGGGCGGCCACGCTGGGGTGGGGGACGATGGCCGGCGGGGTGGGCATCATGCTCGGCGGTGGCCCCGAGGTGGCGGCGATCGCGTTCGTGGCCGCGGTCGCCATCGACCGGCTCCAGCTGGTGATGGCCCGGCGCCGGCTGCCGTTCTTCTACCGTCAGGTGGCCGGCGGTGGCGTGGCGACGCTCATCGCCGTCGTGGCCGGTGCGAGCTGGCTGGACCTGGACCCGTCCCTGGTCGTCACCGCCAACCTGATCATGCTGCTTGCCGGCATCGGCTTCATGGGCGCCATCCAGGACGCCCTCTCCGGCTTCTACATCACCGCCGGGGCCCGCGGCACCGAGGCGATCCTGGCGACCGCCGGCATCATTGCGGGCGTCAGCGGTGGTCTGACGATCGGCGAGATGCTCGGCGTGAACGTCGGCCGGCTCGACCCGGGCGTGGCGAACCTCAAGGACGCCTCGGTGATGGCGCTCGGCGCTGCGATCTGTGCGGCGGCGTTCGCCTTCGCCTCCTACGCCCCGCGCCGGACCCTGGCGCCGATCGGTGTCGTCGCAGCCCTCGCGATCCTGATCGCGCAGTCGGTGACGGCCAGTGGCCTGGGCCGCACGTGGTCGACCGCGCTGGCGGCGTTCTTCGTCGGCCTGGTCAGCTACACCGTCGCCGGTCGGCTCCGCGTGCCGCCGCTGGTCGTCGTGGTGTCGGCGGTCGTCCCGATGCTGCCCGGACTCTCGATCTACCGCGGTCTGAGCCTGCTGACCGAGGGCGGTGCCGAGACCTCCGAGGGCCTGCTGGCGATGGTGACCGCGGCCTCGGTCGCGACGTCGCTCGCCGCCGGGGTGATCCTGGGGGAGTACGTCGCCCAGCCGCTGCGCCGGGAGGCGCGTCGCCTCGAGGACCGGCTGGCCGGGCCGCGCCTGGTCGGCCCGCTGAAGGTCCGGTCGGTCAGACGACGGTCGTCTTCTCGGGCAAGGCGCGACTAGCGGTTCGGGCGACGATGTCCTGGTAGCGCGACCCCGTCAGCTTGGCGAGGTGGTGCAGGGCGTGGGCGTCGATCCCGACCAGCACCCGCGCCTTGTCGTTGCGCACGCCGCGGACGATGATCTCGGCGGCCCGCTCCGGGGTCATCCGGGCGAGCTTCTCGTCGAAGAACGTCGCCGTGCGCTCCTTGTCCTCCTTCGCGGAGACCCGGGCGTTGCGGGCGATCGCGGTCTTGATGCCGCCGGGGTGGACCACGGTCACGCCGACCTGGTGGCCGGCGATCAGCATCTCCTCGCGGACCGCCTCGGACATGCCGCGCACGGCGTACTTCGCGGCGTTGTACATGCTCTGCCCCGGCATCGAGATCAGGCCGAAGAGCGACGAGAGGTTGACGATGTGCCCCTCACCCGACGCGATGAGGTGCGGCAGGAACTCCTTGGTGCCGTGGACGACTCCCCAGAAGTTGACGCCCATCAGCCAGTCGATGTCGGCGTACTCGAGATCCTCGAGGTCGCCGGCCAGGGCCACCCCGGCATTGTTGATCACGACGTTGACCCGGCCGAACTGGTCGGCCACCGAGGTCGCGTACGCCGCGAAGTCGTCGCGCTGGGCCACATCGAGGTGGTCGGACCGCAGGTCGCGCAGCCCGGCGGCCCGCACCAGGTCGACGGTCTCGGCGAGGCCGTCGTCGTCGACGTCGGAGAGCGCGAGCAGCGATCCCTGACGGGCGAGGTTGAGGGCGAGGGCCCGGCCGATGCCGGACCCGGCCCCGGTGATCACGACCACCTTGTCGTCGAAGCTCTTCATGTGGGCTGCTCCTGTCGCTGCGTGGTCCGGGGGGTCGGGGTGGCGGGGGTGGTTCGGATGGTGCGGATGGTTCGGGTCGTGTAGGCGTCGCGGTCGAAGCGCGACAGCTGGCGGCGCAGCGTCACGGTCGACCTGGGCCACAGGGTGGTGTTCCTGCCGTGCTCGTCGAGATACCAGCTCGAGCATCCGCCGGTGCTCCACACCGTGCGCCGCATCCGTCGCTGCAGGCGGCGGTTCCACGTGTCGAAGGCCGATGCCGTGGGCTCCAGGGTCGACCAGCCCTCGCGGCGCAGCGTCCGCACCGCGTCGCGGAGGTACTGCACCTGGGACTCGATCACGAAGACCATGCTGGAGTGGCCGAGACCGGTGTTGGGGCCGACCAGCATGAAGTAGTTGGGGAAGCCGGGGACGGTGGTGCCCTTGTAGGCCGCCATCCCGTTCGTGCGCCAGGCGTCCGCCAGCGTCCGCCCGTGCCGGCCGGTGATCAGCTCGGTGATCGGCAGCTCGGTGGTGTGGAAGCCGGTCGCGACGACGATGACGTCCACCGGCCGCTCGACGCCGTCGGAGGTGACGATCGCGTCCCCGGTGACCTTCGCGATCGGGTCGGTCACGACGTCGACGTTCTCGGCGGCGAGAGCCGGGTAGTAGGTGTTCGAGATCAGGATCCGCTTGCAGCCGATCTCGTAGTCCGGCGTCAACCTGGCCCGCAGCTCGGGATCCTCGATGGACGAGCTGATGTTGCGCAGGGCCGCCAACTTGGCGGGCAGGGCGACCTTCGGCTCGACGGTGAACGCCGGCACGTAGGTCTCGCGCGCCCAGTAGATGCCGGTGCGGTAGATCCGCTGCAGCCCGGGCACACGCCGCAACGCTGCTCGTTCGAGGGAGGAGTAGGTGCGATCGTTGCGCGGGATCACCCAGGGTGCGGTGCGTTGGTAGACGTCGAGGTGCCCGCCCGAGGCCAGCAGCCTCTCCTGGAGCTCGGGGATGATCTGGATCGCGGACGCACCCGTCCCGATCACCGCGACCCGCCTGCCGGCGAGGGCGGCGTCGTGGTCCCACCGTGCCGAGTGGAAGACCTCGCCCGAGAACGTGTCGATGCCCTCGATGTCGGGGAGCCGCGGCTCCGACAACCCGCCGGCGCCGACGACCAGGAAGCGCGAGGTCACCTCGCGGACGCCGTCGGGACCGGTCAGGCGGCTTCGCCACAGCCCCGCCGCGTCGTCCCAGCGGGCGGCGTCGAGGCGGGTCCGGAAGGCGAAGCGATCCAGCGTGCCGGACTCACGGGCGACGCGCTGGAGGTAGGCCTGGATCTCGGGCTGGGGGGAGTAGGACCTCGTCCAGTCGGGGTTCGGCGCGAACGAGAAGGAGTAGAGCTGGCTCGGGACGTCGCAGGCGGCGCCCGGATAGGTGTTGTCGCGCCAGGTGCCGCCGACGTCACCCGCCCTCTCGACCACCAGGAAGCGTCGTTCGCCGTCCTCCTGGAGCCGGATCGCGGCACACAGCCCGGCGAACCCGGCCCCGATGATCAGGTGCTCCACATGCATGGGCCGACCGTACTGGCGTTATTGAATGAGCGTCAATAGAGTGGGGGCGTGAGCCAGACCCCGCCGCCCGCATCGACCCCGCGGACCCGCCTGTCTCCCGAGCAGCGCCGCGAGCAGCTGCTCGACCTCGGCGTCCGGCTGCTGGCGCACCGTTCGCTGGACGAGCTCTCCATCGACCTGCTCGCCGAGGAGGCCGGGATCTCCCGGGGTCTTCTCTACCACTACTTCGGCAGCAAGCAGGCCTTCCACGAGGCCGTCGTACGACGGGCGGCCGACGACCTGATCGCCCAGACCGCCCCGCCGGTCGAGGGGGAGCCGGTGGAGCGGCTGATGAGCTCGCTCGCCGCCTACCTCGACTACGTCGTGGCCAACCACGAGGGCTACCTGTCCCTGGTGAAGGCGGCATCCGGCGGCAACGAGACCTTGCGCGAGATCTACGAGGAGGCGCGCTCGTCGCTCAACGGCCGGATCTTCCGCGAGGACGCGCCGGGCGACGTCGTCGCGGACACGCCCGCGACCCGCCTGGTCGTCCGCAGCTGGTCGGCGATGATCGAGGAGCTCGTGCTCTCGTGGATCGACGACCCACGAGGCGTCACCCGCGTCGAGCTGCTCGAGGTGATGGCGGCGTCGCTGCCGGCGATCGTGGCCGTCATCCCCCCTCGCCGATCGGCAGGCTGACGTCCACGGTCGTGTCACCCGGACTCGACGCCAGGCGGACGCTGCCGCCGTGGGCGGCCACGATCGCCCGCACCAGCGCGAGTCCCAGCCCGACGCCGACCTCGGCGCCCCGGGTGCGAGCAGCGTCTCCGCGCACGAACCGCTCGAAGGCGTGCTCGGCGATCTCGGGAGGGAAGCCCGGACCGTCGTCGTGCACGGCGAACCCGTCCCTGCGCACCCCGACCGTCACGGTCGTGCCCGGCGGGGTGTACTTGCGGGCGTTCGTCAGCAGGTTGGTCACCACCTGGTGCAGCCGCAAGGCGTCCCCGGGCACGAGGTAGGCCGCCTCGACGGCGTCATCGGGCACGTCGACGCGCCAGCGGTGGTCGGGCGAGACGACCCGGGCGTCCGAGACGGCCTCGACCACGAGCCGGGTCAGGTCGACGGGCGCGCGCTCCAGCGGCCGGCCGGAGTCGAGGCGGGCCAGCAGCAGCAGGTCCTCGACCAGTGCGGTCATCCGGCGCGACTCCTGGTCGACCTTGTCCAACGCGGTCGCGGTCGTCTCCAGGTCGTCGGGTCGGCGCCGGGCGAGCTCGGTGTAGCCGGCGATGGTGGCCAGCGGCGAGCGCAGCTCGTGCGAGGCGTCGGCGACGAACTGGCGGACCTGCAGCTCGCTGCGGTGCCGGGCGGACAGCGACGTCTCGACGTGGTCGAGCAGCGTGTTCAGGGCGGAGCCGACCTGGCCCACCTCGGTCTGCTCGTCGGTGAGGTGGGCAGGCACCCGCTCGCTGATGTCGATGGCGCCCTCGGCGAGCGGGAGCTCGGCCACCGAGTGCGCGGTCGAGGCGACCTCGCGCAGCGGGCGCAGCTGGCGGCGTACGACGACGAGCGCGGCGCCGGCGGCGACGGCCACGGCCAGCGCCGTCAGCAGCAGCTCGAGCTCGATCAGGTTGGTGACGGCGGCGTCCACGTCGTCGGTCGGCAGGCCGCTGACCAGGGTGGCGTCGCCCGCGTCGACGGCGATCACCCGGTAGGAGCCGAGCCCGTCGAGGTCGATCCCGTGCACCTCGCCGTCGCTCGGGACCGAGGCGAGCTGGTCGAGGGCCGCTGCGGGGAGGGGGTCGGGCGGGGTCCGAGGCTCGCTGCTGATCACCTGGCCGCGGGGGTCGTCGTCGAGGACGGCCAGGAGCGTGCCGGGGGCCTGGGCGGTGGCGGGCAGACCGCGCTGGGGTCCGGGGCCGCCGAAGGCCCGCTCGACCGAGGACCTGACGTCGGCGTCGACCTGGTCGGTCAGGTAGGTGCGCATCGCCACCGTCGTCGCGAAGCCCACCAGCACGGAGACCACGAGGACCAGGGCCACGGTGGTGACGACCAGCCGCGAGGTCAGCGACCCGGGGATCCTCATCACGTCGGCTTCAGGACGTAGCCGGCGCCGCGCATGGTGTGGATCATCGGGTCGCGGCCGGCGTCGATCTTCTTGCGGAGGTAGGAGATGTAGAGCTCGACGACGTTGGCCTGGCCGCCGAAGTCGTAGTTCCAGACCCGGTCCAGGATCTGCGCCTTGCTGAGCACCCGGCGCGGGTTGCGCATCAGGAAGCGGAGCAGCTCGAACTCGGTCGCCGTCAGGCTGATCTCCTCGCCGGCGCGGAAGACCTCGTGGCTGTCCTCGTCCAAGGTCAGGTCGCCCACGACCAGGAGCGAGGTCGCTGCGCTCTGCTGGGCGCCCGAGCGCCGCATCAGGGCGCGCAGCCGAGCGACCAGCTCCTCGAGGGAGAACGGCTTGGTCACGTAGTCGTCGCCGCCGGCGGTGAGCCCGGCGACCCGGTCCTCGACGGCGTCCTTGGCGGTCAGGAACACCACCGGCAGGTCCGGATCGGTGGCCCGCATCCGGCGCAGCACCTCGAGGCCGTCGAAGTCGGGGAGCATCATGTCGAGGACGACCGCGTCGGGGCGCAGCTCCTTCGCGGTCGAGACCGCCTGGCTGCCCGTGTGCGCGGCCGCGACCTGCCACCCCTCGTAGCGCAGCGCCATCGAGACCAGCTCGGCGATGTTCACCTCGTCGTCGACGACGAGCACGCGCAGCGGGGATCCATCGGGTCGGGTCAGCTCCATGGCGGACATCCTGGTCACCGTACCTGTGGGTCTGCTGTGCGCCGGCTGTCTCGGACTCACGCGTTCCTCATCGTCAGGGCACAGGATCCGCACAGCCGGCGTCCGCAGGCTTCGTGGCATGACCGACCAGAGCAGCCCGACCGAGACCCTTCCCGCCCAGCCTGCGGCAGCGCCGCCGACCGACCCGCCG
>JBAWHI010000518.1:0-1573 GCA_049593675.1 Nocardioides sp. | reverse complement strand
TCGTTGATCACCCGCGCGTGCAGGGCGAGCGCCTCGGTGAGGGTGGACTTGCCGGCGTCAGGGTGGCTGATGACAGCGAAGGTACGGCGGGGGCGGCTGTCGGACACCTGGCGAACCTACCCTCGACCGGTCCGTCGAGCCGCGTCGGGAGGTCGCCGGCCACACGGATGAGGCGTGCCCCTGTCGGGTACCGGGCGGTCGTGACCGCTGACCTCGTCTACCTCGTCGCGGGGGTCAGCCTCCTGCTGGCCGTGGTGCTGCCGACGCTGCTGGACCGGTGGGCGGTGTCGGCGCCGATGGTGCTCGTGGCCGTCGGTGTGCTCATCGGGTTCACGCCGCTGCCCGACGACATGCCGCTGGACCCGCAGGACCACCGCTCCACGATCGAGCACGTGACCGAGCTCGCCGTGCTGGTGGCCCTGATGGGCGTCGGTCTGGCGCTCGACCGGCCGCTGTCGCTCCGGCGGCCGCACACCTGGGCCGGCTGGCGGCGGACCTGGCTGCTCCTCGCGGTCACCATGCCGCTCACGATCGCCGCGGTGGCGCTGCTCGGCTGGACCGTCGCGGGCCTCGCGCCCGCCGCGGCGCTGCTGCTCGGCGCGGTGCTCGCGCCCACCGACCCGGTGCTCGCCTCCGATGTCCAGGTGAGCGGCCCGCAGACCGGCGACCTGGAGGCGGACGAGGACGACGAGGTCCGCTTCTCGCTCACCTCGGAGGCGGGGCTCAACGACGGTCTCGCCTTCCCGTTCGTCTATGCCGCCATCCTGCTCGCGACCGAGGGCGCCGTCTCGGGCTGGGCGCTGGAGTGGGTCGGGTGGTACCTCGTCGGCAAGGTCGTGATCGGCGTGCTCGCCGGCCTGGTCGTCGGTCGGGTGCTGTCCTACGTCGCGTTCCGGTCGCGCAGCCCGTCACTGCGCGTCGCCGAGCGGGGGGAGTCGCTCCTGGCGCTGGCCGCGCTGGTCTCGGCGTACGGCATCGGCGAGATCGCCGAGGGCTACGGCTTCCTGTCGGTCTTCGTGTGCGCGATGACCTTCCGCTCGGCGGAGCGCTCGCACGACTACCACGCCGCCATGCACGAGGTGGTGGAGCGGCTCGAGAGGCTTCTGACGCTCTTCGTGCTGCTCGTGCTGGGCATCGCGCTCAGCCGCGGGCTGCTGGCGAGCCTGGACTGGCGCGGGGTCGTGATCGCTCTCGCGCTGGTGCTGGTGGTGCGTCCGGCGGCGGGCCTGCTGGGCCTGGCGGGTGCGCGGCAGGGCACCGAGCGGGGCGAGCGGTGGGCCATCGCCTTCTTCGGTGTCCGCGGGATCGGCTCGATCTACTACCTCGCCTACGCGGCCGGGCAGGCCGACGAGCTCGGCAGCGACTGGCTCTGGTCGACCGTGTCGTTCACGATCGTGCTGTCGGTCCTGGTGCACGGCGTGCTCGCCGGACCGGCCATGAGTCGGCTCGGACGGGCGCGGGCCGGGGCCGGGTAGCCGCCGACCGTCAGACGTTGGTACGTCGCGCGGAGCGCTGCTCCTGGCGAGCGGCGCGCCGACGCCGCAGCCGGCGGACCAGGCGCGGCGCATGGGCC
>JBAWHI010000517.1:0-2955 GCA_049593675.1 Nocardioides sp. | reverse complement strand
GGCACCCGCTGACCGGGGTCGGCGCACGCCACCAGCAGCTGGCCGGCCGTCGGCCACGCCAGCGCGGCCTCCCTCAGCCGGCGGGTCACGTCCTCGCCCGAGGTCAGGACGCCGGCGCAGAGGTCGGTGATGAGCGACTGCGCGAGCGTCGGTCGCAGTCCGATGTCCGGTTGCCGGGCCAGCTCGAGGCCGACCGCGGTGGCGGCCCGCTCCGCGATGCTCGTCGCCCGACGTGTCGCCTCGGTGTGGAGCACCAGCGTCCCCCGCGGTCCCGACCGCCCCCGCACCTCGACGGCCATCGTGCCGCGCCCCCGGGTCGACATGATCCGGCTGCGCTCCACCACGCTGCCCTCGCTGTCGCGGAACTCGACCTCACACCTCACCAGCCTCGAGATCGTGTCCAGCAGTGCGCGCAGCCCGTCGCCGGCCAGCACGACGGCGAGCAGGTCGCGCCAGACCGACTCCCCGGCCCTGGTCGAGCCCAGCTGCTTCCTCAGGAGCACGTCGTGGAAGTCCTCGACCATGCGCTCGAACGGCACCACCCGCTCCATGACGACCAGGAGCAGTCCGCGGCGCTCGGCCGCCTGAGCCATCGCCTCGGGCAGCGTGAGGAAGGAGCGGCCCAGCTCCAGGCCCAGGCCCATGCAGCCGGCGTCGGCGAGGGCGTCGACGTACTCCTCCAGCTGGGCGTTGCTGCGCCCGTGCAGACCGAGGCCGGTCGTGAGCAGCAGCTCGCCACCGGCGAGCAGGGAGCCCATCTCGAAGACCTCCGAGGAGTGCACCCAGCGGACCAGCAGCGCGTCCGGGTCGCCGCTCACGACCCGGGCCTCGGCGGCGCGGAACGACGGCAGGGACAGCACCTCGGTGGCGGGGATCAGCACGACCGGCCTCCTCCTGAAGGGGCAGAGTGTCTCTTGATGCCCGAGACTTGACTGACAGTACGTCAGTTGTCGCGGTCGGGCGGGGTCTGGTGCTCTGGTTCCGAGAGCCCCGCGAGAGGAGACGTCGATGCACACCGACATGGACAGCACCACCGCCACGGACCGGGACCGCGAGTTCCTGGCCCTGGCCGTGGCCGAGGCCCGGGCCGGCTGGGACGCCGGCGGGATCCCGATCGGAGCGGCGCTGGTGCACGACGGCCAGGTGCTGGCGGTCGGCCGCAACCAGCGCGTCCAGCTGGGCAGCGCGATCCGTCACGGAGAGACCGACTGCCTGGAGAACGCCGGCCGGCTGAGCGCCGACGTCTACCGGGCCGCCACGCTCTACACCACCTTGTCGCCGTGCTACATGTGCGCCGGCACCGCCCTGCTCTACCGGATCCCGCGCGTGGTCGTCGGCGAGAACACGTCGTTCGAGACCTCCGAGAGCTGGCTGCGCTCCCACGGCGTGCAGGTCGACGTCCTCGACGACCCCGAGTGCCGAGAGCTCATGCAGCAGATGATGGCCGAGCGGCCGCACCTGTGGGCCGAGGACATCGGGGAGCCGTCATGACCGACCAGCGGACCGAGGCTCTCGCCGCCGACACGGTCGACCCCGACTATCCGATCGACCCGGTCCCGCCGGAGGCCCGCAAGGGGCTGGCCTCGCTCGCGATCGTGCTGCTCGGGTTCACGTTCTTCACCCCGACCATGCTGGTCGGCGCCCAGGTCGGAGCGGCCTTCCAACTGCGCGACTTCCTCGCCGTGATGGCCCTCGGCAGCCTCGTGCTCGGGCTCTACGTCGCCGCGCTGGCCGTGGTCGGCGCCTCCACGCGCCTCACCACCGTCATGCAGTGCCGCTACACCCTGGGCGATCGCGGGTCGAAGCTGGCCTCGCTGCTGCTGGGCTTCACCCAGGTCGGGTGGTACGGCGTGGGCGTCGCCACCCTGGGCAACCTGATCGCGCAGGCGGCCGGGTGGGGCGAGTCCGGGGCCAAGGTCACGATGGTGGTGGGCGCGGTGGTCATGGGCGCGACGGCGTACGCCGGTTTCCGTGGGCTCTTCCTGCTGTCGGCCGTCAGCGTCCCGTTGATGTTCGTGCTGGCGATCTGGGTGGTCTTCCGATCGCTCGAGGAGGTCGGGGGGTGGAGCGGCCTCGCGGCCATCGAGCCGACCACGTCGATGTCGGTCTCGGTCGCGGTGACGATCATCGTCGGCACCTTCGTCAGCGGGGGCACCCAGGTCTCGAACTGGACCAGGTTCGCGCGCAGCCGCCGTCAGGCGTTCACCGCCGCGCTGCTCGCCTTCCTCATCGGCAACGGACTGATGCTCTTCTTCGGTGCCATCGGCGCGATCGCCTTCGGTGAGGCCGACTTCGTCCTGGTGCTCTACAACCTGGGGCTCATCGTGTGGGGCGTCATCATGCTCGTGGGCAACATCTGGACCACCAACGACAACACCGCCTACGCCTTCAGCGTCGCCGGCGCCGAGCTGACCAACCACCCCTCCAAGCGTCCGTTCGTGGTCGGCGGCGTGATCCTCGGAGCGGTGCTCGCGGTGACCGGGATCTACGACGGGCTGATCACCTACCTCGTCTGGCTCGGCATCCTCATCCCGCCGCTGGGCGGCGTGCTGATCGGGGACTGGTGGCGTCGCTGGCGCGACGGGGTTCCCGACCGGGCGACCTACCGGTTCGTGGCCTTCGAGTGGCGCCTCCTCGCGGCGTACGCCGCAGGCGCGCTCACAGCGTGGGGCTCGGACCAGCTCGACATCGGCATCCCGCCGGTCATCGGCATCCTGGTCGGCCTGGTCGGAGCGCTGCTGCTCAGCCCGGGGACGACCACCCCGTCGACCACCCCGGCGGCGACTCCTGGGACGCTGCCGTGACGCCTGCGGCCGGGCGCCACGGCAGGCTCGGGCCGGCGCCGATAGGCTCGGGCCATGGGCAAGCAGGAAGACTTCGTACTCCGCGCTCTCGAGGAGCGTGACGTCCGGTTCGTGCGGCTGTGGTTCACCGACGTCCTGGGGTCCTTGAAGT
>JBAWHI010000516.1:0-4067 GCA_049593675.1 Nocardioides sp. | reverse complement strand
TGGTGGAACGACCCGGAGGCGCTGTCCTACTACTTCATGGGCAAGGACAACATCACCTTCCACAGCCAGATCTGGCCGGCCGAGCTGCTGGCCTACGACGGCCGGGGGAAGCACGGCGGGACCGTTCACGACCTCGGTCAGCTGAACCTGCCCACCGAGGTCGTCTCGTCGGAGTTCCTGACGATGGAGGGGCGGAAGTTCTCCTCCTCGAAGCGGGTCGTGATCTACGTCCGCGACCTGCTCAGTCGCTACCAGCCCGATGCGTTCCGCTACTTCGTCGCGGCAGCCGGTCCGGAGAGCCAGGACTCCGACTTCACCTGGTCGGAGTTCGTCCGGCGCACCAACGACGAGCTGGTCGCCGGCTGGGGCAACCTGGTCAACCGCACGGCGAACCTGATCGCCAAGAACTTCGGGGAGATCCCGGAGGCCGGTGACCTGACCGTCGAGGACCGGGCCCTGCTGGACGGTGTCGAGGCGAGCTTCGGCGTCGTGGGCGACCTCATCGCCCGGCACCGGCAGAAGCAGGCGATCGGCGAGGCGATGCGGGCCGTGGCCGAGGTGAACAAGTACGTCTCCGACACCGAGCCCTGGAAGATCAAGGACGACCCCGTCCGACTCGCGACGATCCTGCACGTCGTCGCCCAGTGCGTCGCGGACCTCAACATCGTGCTGAGCCCGTTCCTGCCGTTCGCCGCGAACGACGTGGACCGCGCCCTCGGCGGGACCGGTGACGTGGCGCCGATGCCCCGGATCGAGGAGGCGGACGATCTCGACGGCGGTGCGCCGTACCCGATCATCACGGGCGACTACACGGGCTTCCCCGCCTGGGGGCGCAAGCCGATCGTGCCCGGCACCGCGATCGCCAAGCCCTCGCCGGTCTTCACCAAGCTCGACCCCTCGATCATCGACGAGGAGCTGGCCCGGCTGGAGGGCTGACCGACCGACCGGCGGCGGCCGTCCGCTGTTCGGTGGGGTCAGTCGTCCCTGACGCGCCCGCGCAACGCCTTCGTCTCGCCGCGCGCCTTCTTGGCGTCCAGGCGGCGCCGCTGCGAGCCCCGAGTCGGCTTGGTCGGCCGGCGCCGAGGGGGAGGCGGGGCGAGCGCCGTGCGGAGCTGGTCGGCCAGCCGCTCCCGGGCCGCGGCGCGGTTGCGGTGCTGGGAGCGGTGCTCGGTCGCCACCACCCGGACGACGGGGTCGGTCAGGCGGGCCAGCAGCCTGGTCCGCTGCGCGTCGCTCAGCGTCGAGGACGCCGCAACGTCGTACTCGAGCTCGACTCGGCTGTCGCTCGTGTTGACCGACTGCCCGCCCGGACCGGGCGATCTGCTGAACCGCTCGACCAGCTCGGACGCCGGGATCACCAGGCCCTCGGGGAGGCCCGGACCTGGCGGCACGGTGAGGTTCATCTCCGCTTGCGCCACTCGATCGCCGGGCAGGTGTCCATCACCATCGGCACGCCGGCGGCGATGGTGCGGTCGAACGCATCCTCGTCGACCACGCCCAGCTGGAGCCAGACGGCGCGGGCGCCGATCGCGACCGCCTGGTCGGCGAACTCTCCGGCCGCCTCCGAGCGCCGGAACACGTCGACGACGTCGATCGGGAACGGGACCTCCGCGAGGGTGGCGTAGCCCTGCTCGCCCAGCACCGTGGGTGCGCTCGGGTGGATCGGCACGATCCGCTTGCCGCGCCGCTGCAGCAGGGCGGCGATCTCGTAGGCGGTGCGCGACGGATCGCCCGAGAGCCCCACCACGGCCCAGGTCTCGCACTCGTCGAGCATGAACCGGACCCGCTCCGTGTCCTGCCAATCAGCCATGCCCCCACCCTAGGTCGAGGCGCTTGCTGAGGATTTTCCCAACTTTGCGACGTTCTCCTTCGGATTCCTCGATGAGCGGATAGCGTGCGAGCGTCTTCGCTACCTCCTGGTAGCACCTTCGAGTTTGCTCGGGAGGAGCACTCACATGAACCTTCGCAAGATCAACACCCGCATCGTCGTCGCGGGCGCCACGACCGCCCTCGTCGGCGGTGCTCTCGTCGCCACGACGGTGGCGCCCGCCAGCGCCGCGACCGTCAGCAACGACTACGTCTGCACCAGCAGCTTCGGGCCGATGACCACGACGCTGACCGTCTCCGGCGACCTCCCGGTCCCGCAGTACTGGGCCGGCGCGAACGTCCCCGCCGGTCTGCTGGCCGTCACCGCGACCGCGAGCGACATCCCGGCGCCGATGATCACCTTCGGCAACGTGACCGACGCGACCGCCGAGGACTTCGCGTTCGACATGGACGGCGCCGAGGTTCCGGTGCCGCTCAGCGGAACCTTCGCCTCGGACGGTGAGGGCGCCTACGACTGGAACGCGACCGGCTCCAACGAGCCGTTCGTGACTCCCGCTCCGGGCCTGCAGAGCGCTGTCCTGCCGGCGTCGTTCAACCTGGTCGCCAACTCGTCCACCATGGGTGCGATCGCTCTCCCGTGCGAGCTCGCGGAGGGTGAGGAGGCGCAGACGCTCGCCTCCATCGAGCTCCTGAAGCAGGCATCGGCGACCACGGCGAAGAACGTCAGCGCGAAGAAGGGCAAGAAGGCCGTCGTCCCGGCGTCGGTCGAGAGCACCTCCCTCGGCGGGCCCGTCTCCGGCAAGGTCGTCGCCAAGAAGGGCAAGAAGACGCTGGCGAGCGGCATGCTGAAGAAGGGCTCGGTCAAGCTGAACCTGGGCAAGAAGCTCAAGGTCGGCAAGCACAAGATCACCGTGAAGTACCTCGGCGTCCCCAGCGTGGGCGGCTCGAGCGACAAGATCACGGTCACGGTCAAGAAGAACAAGAAGAAGAAGTGATCTAGCCCCACACCTCGAACGCCCGGCCGGGTTCTGCCCCGGCCGGGCGTTCGCATGCCCGCCGCCACGCCGAAAGCCGCCCGAAAGTAGGATCCAGAGCATGACCTCCGACCTCGCCCTCGACGCCCTTTCCGAGGAGCACCAGGCCATCCGCGAGGCCGTCCGTGCCGTCTGCGACGCCAAGGTCGCGCCGTTCGCCGCCGACGTCGACGAGAACGCCCGCTATCCGCAGGAGGCGGCCGAGGCGCTGCTCGCCGCGGACTTCCACGCGCCGCACGTGCCGGAGGAGTACGGCGGCGCCGGAGCCGACGCCCTCGCGACGGTCCTCGTCATCGAGGAGGTCGCCCGCGGCTGCGCGAGCAGCAGCCTGATCCCGGCGGTCAACAAGCTGGGGTCTCTGCCGGTGCAGATCTCCGGTTCCGAGGAGCTCAAGAAGCACTACCTGAGCAAGCTGGCAGCAGGCGAGGGCGGCTTCTCCTACTGCCTGTCGGAGCCGGACGCCGGCTCCGACGCCGTGGGGATGAAGACCCGTGCGGTGCGCGACGGCGACCACTGGGTCCTCAACGGCGTCAAGCGGTGGATCACCAACGCCGGCGTCAGCGAGTTCTACACGGTCATGGCGGTGACCGATCCCGAGAAGCGGAGCCGCGGCATCTCGGCGTTCGTGGTGGAGAAGTCCGACGAGGGTGTCTCGTTCGGTGCTCCGGAGAAGAAGCTCGGGATCAAGGGCTCGCCCACGCGCGAGGTCTACCTCGACAACGTCCGCATTCCTGCTGAGCGGATGATCGGCGCTGAGGGCACCGGCTTCGAGACCGCGATGAAGACCCTCGACCACACGCGCGTGACCATCGCCGCGCAGGCGGTCGGCATCGCCCAGGGTGCGCTCGACTACGCGCTGGGCTACGCCGCCGAGCGCAAGCAGTTCGGCAAGCCGATCGCGGACTTCCAGGGGCTGCAGTTCCTGCTGGCCGACATGGGGATGAAGGTCGAGGCCGCGCGCCAGATGACCTACGCCGCGGCCGGACGCTCCGAGCGCGGGGATGCGGACCTGACGTTCTTCGGCGCGGCCGCGAAGTGCTTCGCGTCGGACGTGGCGATGCAGGTGACCACCGATGCCGTGCAGGTGCTCGGTGGCTACGGCTTCACGCGCGACTACCCGGTCGAGCGGATGATGCGCGACGCGAAGATCACCCAGATCTACGAAGGCACCAACCAGGTCCAGCGGATCGTGATGGCCCGCCAGCT
>JBAWHI010000515.1:0-12953 GCA_049593675.1 Nocardioides sp. | reverse complement strand
GCTCGGGGGTGACCTATGCCCCGGACGCGGACTACTGCAACGACCCCCCGGGAACGGCGCTGGACACCTTCACCTACACCCTGGCCGGTGGGTCCACCGCGACGGTGACGGTGACGGTGACCTGCGTCAACGACGCTCCGGTGCTGGTCGCGAGCAGCTTCGAGGCCGGCGACGCCGCGATCGGCAACACCACGCTCGTCGTCAACGCCGGCGACGGCTTCGGCGCCGTCACCGAGGCGAGGAAGATCGTCAGCGGCAACATCCTGTCCGGCGCGATCGACGCCGACGGGCCCGGCCCGATCACCGTCGTGCCCGGCGACGTGACCACCACTGACGGCGGCACCGTCACGTTGCAGTCGGACGGTGACTTCCGCTACCGCCCTGCCGCGTCCCCGGACTGCAGCGACACGACCGACAGCTTCTCCTTCACCGCGCGCGATGGGGCCAGTCCGCCCGCGACAGACACGGCCACCGTGACGATCAGGACCGTGGGGTGTGTCTGGTACGTCGACAACTCCGCGCCCGCCGGTGGCGACGGCACTGCTGCGAAGCCCTTCGCCACCTTGGCGGCCGCGGAGACCGCGGCCGGCACCGACGACACGGTCTTCGTCCTCGCCGGCGACGGGACGTCGACGGGCTATGGCACCGGCTTCGAGCTGGAGCCGGGTGCTCGACTCATCGGCGAGGTCGCCGGTCTCACGGTCGACCCGGACCAGGGTGGTCCACTCGGAACGGTTTCGCTCTACCCCGCGACCGCAGGTGCTCGTCCGCAGCTCACGGCCGTCGACGAGGACGTGATCGCCCTTGACGACCGCAACGAGGTCCGCGGGCTGAGGATCGACCCGTCCGGCGCCGGCGGCGGCCTCGCGGGCGAGGCCGGTGACACCGGCGGCGGGACGATCGCCGACCTCCGGATCGTCGACTCCGGCACGGCCGGCAGGCAGCCGGCCCTCGACCTCTCCGGCACCGCGGGCACCTTCGCCGTCTCCGACCTGACGGTCGACACCAGCGACGCCACCGCCCCACCGAGCACGGCGATCGGGGTGCGACTCGCGGACGCCGGGACCGTCGTCTTTGGCGGCTCGGGCACCGTCGACATCACGACGAAGGGAGCTGCCGGCCTCGACGTCCAGGGCACGGCACTCAGCGTGCCGCCCGCCGGTCCCGCCTCGGACATCGACTCCGTGACCGTCACCGGGTCCGGCTCCGGGGCGGTCCGGATCGCCGACGCGACCGGGAGTACGACGTTCCGCGACCTGTCCCTCGACACGACCGGAGCGTCGGCCGCCTTCATGCTGAACGCCGCCGGCACGGTGCAGGTCGCGGCTCCTGGGACGGCGAACGTCACTGCGGTGGGCGGCCCGGCCGTCGATGTGCGCGGCACGAGCGGCGCTGAGCTGTCCTTCGACCAGGTCCGGTCGACCGGCAGCAGCACGGACGGGGTGAACCTCGACGGCCTCGGAGCCGGCAGCTTCACCGCGAGCGTGACCAGCGCGATCGCGGGTGCCGCCGGCCCCGCCTTCGACCTCAACGGTGGCTCCGGCACGATCGCCTACTCCGGCTCGATCGGCGACGGCGCAGGTGCGAGCGCCGAGATCACCGGCCGCACCGGGGGGTCGGTGACCCTGAGCGGCGCGATCGTCGACGGCGCCGACACGGGGGGTGGCATCGTCGTCGCGGGCAACAGCGGTGGCAGCACGACCTTCTCCAACACCACCAAGACGCTGGACACGGGGGTCGCCGACGCCGTCTCGATGACGAGCAGCGACGGTCACACCCTGAACTTCACGGGCGGCGGCCTCGAGATCGTCGCGACCAGCGGTCGCGGACTCAGGGCCGACTCGAGCGGGACCATCTCGGTGACCGGCTCCGACAACACGGTCTCGACGACGACCGGGATCGCCCTCGACGTATCGGCGACCGACATCGGCGCCGCCGGGGTGACCTTCGAGAGCATCTCGTCCAACGGTGCGCCGACCGGGATCCGTCTCAACGGCACCGGTTCCGCGGCCGGCCTGACGGTGACGGGCACGGGAGGGACCTGCACCGACGCGGACACCTCCGGGTGCACCGGTGGGCGGATCCGTGATGGCGTGGGTGCCGACGATGCCGGCGCTACACCGGTCGGGACCGGCATCGTGCTCAGCCAGACCACGTCGCCGTCGTTCACCCGGATGTGGGTGCACGACCACAGCAACTACGCGATCCGTGGCAACGACGTCGTCGGTCTCACGATCGCGAACAGCGTGATCAACGGCAGCAACGGGACCAACGGAGCCACGCCGTACGACGACTCCTCGGTCTGGTTCACCAACCTGACCGGTTCTGCGGCGATCACGAGCACCTATGTGAGCGGCGGGCTGGAGGACAACGTCCGAGTCACCAACAGCAACGGGAGCCTGGACCGGATTACCTTCGACCAGGTGACCTTCGGGACCAGCGGGAACCGGCCGGCCAACGATGCGCTGCTGCTCTCCTCGACCGGCGCCGCCGCGCTCAGGGCGACGATCGGGTCGAGCACGTTCACCAGCGCGGCCGGCGACCTGCTGCAGTTCAGCCACCACGGATCCGGCCCCGGCGACCTCGTCATGAACGCGAGCAGCTTCAGCAACGCCCACCCGGCGATCGCCACGGGCGGCGGCGGGGTCTCGCTCGACCAGAGCGGCACCAGCGGCGACACGACGATGAGCATCACCGGCAACACCTTCCGCGACGCCGTCGGGCACGCCGTCCTGATCGTCAAGGCCAACGGTCCCTCGACCCAGGCCGGCACCTTCAGCAACAACGCCGTCGGCGCCATCGGGGTGCCCAACTCCGGCTCGCTGGAGGGCGACGGGCTCAAGCTCCAGCTCGTCGACCAGGGGTCGAGCACGTGGGCCGTGAAGGACAACGAGATCCGCGGCTACAACAACGATGGCCTCGAGGTGCTGGCCGGCGGCGGCGGCGTGGCCTCCTCGGGCACGATCAACACGACCGTCACAGGCAACACCATCGTCGAGCCCGGCACCAGGGTGCCCGGCGGCAATGTGTGGGGCATCCACTACAACGTCGGGACCTTCCCGGGTGACACCTTCGTGTCGTGCGCCAGCATCGCGAACAACGCGGTGTCGGCCGGTGGAGCCGGCACCGACCCGCTCGACATCCGGCTGCGGCAGCGGCAGTCGAGCACGTTCCGGCTGCCGGGCTACGTCGGTGGCGCGACCGACACGGCTGCGGTCCAGGCCTTCGTCAACGCCGCCAACGGTGGCGGCAACGACGTGGCGGCAGCGGTCTCCAGCCCGCCGGGCGGCGGTTACGTCGGTGGCGCAGCGTGCCCCCTCCCCTGACCATGCCGAGACGACGAGAGAGCAGCGATGGCTGAACCCTACCTGGCCGAGATCCGGCTGATGTCCTTCCAGTTCGCCCCCCGGGGATGGGCGCACTGCGACGGGCAGTTGCTCCCGATCAACCAGAACCAAGCCCTCTTCTCCCTGCTGGGGACCACGTTCGGCGGCGACGGGCGGGTCACCTTCGCCCTCCCCGACCTGCGGGCCCGGACGCCGATCCACGTCGGGAGCGGCCACACCCTGGGCGAGCGAGGCGGCGAGCAGGCGCACACCCTCTCCATCGCGGAGCTGCCGACGCACGTCCATGAGGTGCGAGCGTCGACGAGCGCGACGAGCGGTTCGGTCACGCCCGCGGGGAACTTCCTCGGCGGGGCGAGCAACATGTATGCGGGCGGGTCGTCGACGACCGCGATGGGGCCCGGCACCGTGGCGAGCACGGGTGGGTCCCAGCCGCACCTGAACCTGCAACCGTTCCTGACCGTCAGCTTCTGCATCGCGCTGCAGGGCATCTTCCCGAGCCCGAACTGAGGGGTGGACCGATGGCACAGCCCTATGTGGGGGAGATCCGGATGTTCGGGGGCAACTTCGCTCCCTCCGGGTGGCAGCTCTGTGAGGGACAGCTCCTGGCGATCTCCGAGTACGACTCGCTCTTCGCCCTCATCGGCACCAGCTACGGCGGCAACGGCTCCACCACCTTCGCGCTCCCCGACCTGCGGGGGCGGCTCCCGGTCCACCAGGGCAACGGGCTGCTACTCGCCGAGACCGGCGGCGCTGAGGAGGTCACGCTGACCCTGCCCCAGATCCCGACGCACACCCACTCCCTGGCCGTGGCCGGTGACCGGGCGGGCACACAGACCAGCCCGGCGGGCAACCTGCCGGCGCGTTCGTTCAACGTGACGCCGTACCTCAACGAGGCGCCGTCGGCGAGCTTCAGCGGCTCGGCGATCACCTCGGTCGGCGGCAGCCAGCCGCACACCAACCTGCAGCCCTATCTGTGCGTCCACTTCATCATCTCGCTGTTCGGGATCTTCCCGTCGCCCACCTGAGGAGAGACATGGCCGACCCGTTCGTCGCGGAGATCCGCGTCTTCCCGTTCAACTTCGCCCCCAGGGGATGGGCGCGGTGTGACGGGCAGCTGCTGCCGCTGTCGCAGAACCCGGCGCTGTTCTCGCTGTTGGGCACCACCTACGGGGGGAACGGCGCGTCCACGTTCGCTCTGCCCGACCTCCGCGGCCGCGCGCCGATGCACCCCGGCCAAGGGCCCGGCCTCAGCCGGCGCTCTCTGGGCGAGGACGGTGGATCCGAGACGGTGACTCTCGGGGAGAGCGAGATCCCCTCGCACACCCACGCGTTGCTGGCCGACACCACCGATCCGGCAGACACGAACGTCCCGGGCACGAGCGCGGCCTTCGCGCGGTCCGAGGGCGGTGCGGCGTACCAGTCCGCCCCGGACGCGACCCTCGCTCCGGAGGCCCTGGTGCCGGCCGGCGGTGGCCAGCCGCACAACAACATGCAGCCCTACCTGACCCTCCACTTCAACATCGCCCTCCAGGGCGTGTTCCCGCCGAGGGGCTGAGATGTCGGCGAGAGCGGTGACCCAGGTCGCCCTGCGTCCAGTCACGTCGGCGGATCGTGTCTTCCTGCTCGGCGTCTACGACGACACCCGGGCCGCTGAGCTGGCCCAGGTCGCCTGGCAGCCGGGGCAGCGGGAGGCGTTCGTGCAGATGCAGTTCGATCTGCAGGATCGGCAGTACCGCGAGCAGAACCCGCATGGGTGCTTCGACGTCATCGAGGCGGACGGCGTGCCCGCCGGGCGCCTGTACGTCGACCGTCGCCCGACCGACATCAGGATCGTCGACATCGCGCTGGCGCCGGCCTTCCGCGGCAGGGGCATCGGCGGCGAGCTGATCCGGAGTCTGATCCGGGAGGCGGTCGAGTCCGGTCGGAGCGTCAGCATCCATGTCGAGATCCACAACCCCGCCGCCAGGCTCTATGAGCGGCTGGGCTTCGTCGTCGCGGACGAGCGCGGCGTCTACCGTCGAATGGACTGGAGGGCCGCATGATTCGGTCAGGCGAACGCCGCCTCGTAGCGCAGGTGACCCTCGTGGACCCCGACCGGCACCAGGAAGAGCTCCAGGTCGCCGAGCTCGTCGTGCGCGAGCCGGTAGGTGCCCTGGGGGACCCCGGCACCTCTCGGACCGTCGAAGATCAGCGAGAACTGCTGCCGATTCTGTCCCTCGGGGCCGAGCCCGCCACCCTCGCGGCTCACCCAGGTCTCGGCGAGCACCAGGTGCAGCGTCTCGGTCTCGGTCACGAGCGCGAACTGCTCGCCGATCCGTCGGGCGAAGAGCTCGTGGGTGAGCCACACCGATCCGGTCACGCTCGCATGCTAGGCCGCTCGGTCCGCCGCAACCGCCACATCCGCCGAGGAGGAGTCCGATGACCGCGCCGGCTGGTCGGGTGTCGCGTCGAGTCCTGCTGGGCTCGAGCGCTCTTGCTGCGGTGCTGGGCCCCGTCCTGGCCCCGCTCGAGGCCTTCGCCGCTGAGCGGACGGCGCGACGGCTCTACCGGCGCCAGCGGTTCCGACGACTGCGCCGGCGTACCTTCCGGCTGACCGACGGCTCCCGGTCCTGGACCGTGCGCCTCGCGGCCGTCGCCGACCTCCCGGACGGACCGCGGCGCGACGAGCGGTGCTTCAGCCTGGTCTTCACCTCCAAGCGCGCCCTGCCCCCGCAGGACACCTACACGCTGCGCCGGTCGGGCTTCGTCCCCACGGCGCTGTTCGTGGTGCCAGTAGGCCAGGGCGGACGCACCGGCGAGGTGATCGTCAACGGCTGACCGGGGTCTTGCTGCCCGCCGCCGCATGTAACGCGGGGTTATGGCTTCTAGGAACCCGAAATTTCGGGGCACCAGAAGCCATAACCCCGCGTTACAGCCGGGACGCTCAACCGGCCGCCACCAGCGCAGGAGCGGCGTACCGCTCCCAGTCGGCGGGTCGAGGCACGGCGCGCACCGAGCGGGAGAACGTCGGGATGCACGCGACCGCGGCGGTGACGAGGCCGAGGGCGAGGATCGCGGCGCCACCACCGACCGTGGTCAGCAGCACGCCCGCGAGCACGGGGGCGAACGGCATCGCGCACATCGCGACGAACTGCGAGGTGGACTGGACCCGGCCGAGCAGCTCGGGCGGGGTGACCGCGACCCGGTAGGACCCGATCCCGGCGTTGCCGGCCGGGTTGAGCAGCAGCCCGAGGCCGAGCGCCGCCGCGACGACGGCGGGCTGGTTCCACAGGGCCATCGGCACGACCAGCGGCAGGAACGACCAGGCGATCGCGATCGTCAGCCATCCGGTCCGGGTCCGCTCGATCAGCCACGGCGCGAGCACGGCCCCGACGATGCCGGCCAGCCCGGCCGCCGCCTCGACCAGGCCGATCTGGAGCGGGTCGAAGCCCCCCTCGATCAACCGCAGCACCGCCACGAAGAACAGGGCGTTCACCGCGAGGTTGGTCAGGGCGCTCCACACGGTCAGCACCCGGAAGAACGGCCGCGACCAGACGAACCGCACGCCCTCGGCCAGGTCGCGGGTCGGGCGCCGCCGCGGCCCGTCGTACGGCGCGGGGGACAGGTCGGCGCGGATCCGGCCGAGCAGCAGCCAGGAGGCCGCGAAGCTCACCGTGTCCGCGGCGAACGGCAGCCACCGGGTGATGCTGAACAGCAGCCCGCCGAGCGGGGCACTGACCAGCCCGGCGACGTGCTGGCGGGCCTGGTTCTGGCTCAGTGCGGTCGGCAGCTCGTCGGCCGGCACGACCGTGCGGATCGAGGAGATCTCGGCGGGCATGAAGAGCCCGGCGCCGACGCCGGTGAGCAGCGCGACCACCATCAGGTGAGGGATGGTCAGCGTCCCGGCGATCCCGGCCGCCGCGAGCGAGGCGTAGAGCAGCACGCCGGCGCCGCTCGCGAACCTCATGATCCGGCGCCGGTCGACCCGGTCGGCCAGCACGCCGGCCGGCAGCAGGGCGCCGGCCAGGCCGAGCAGGTGCAGCGCCTCGGACGCGGCCGCGAGGAGCGCCGAGCCGGTGAGCGCGTAGGTCACGAGCGGGAAGACGAACATCGACATCCGGCTGCCGATCTCGGAGATCGTCTGGCCGACCCAGAGCGCGGTGAAGTCGTGGTTGCGAGCGAGCGAGCGATACGACGGCATGCCCGCAACATATAGTGCGCAATAGATGTTGCGCAATAGTGCGTGCGAAACTCGGCTAGGCTGCGCGCATGGCGATGTACGACGACCCACGGATCCTGCGTGCGATCGCGCACCCCACGCGCAACCGGATCCTCTCCGAGCTGTCCGCCGCCGGCACGCTGCGCGCCGCCGACATCGCCCGGCTGCTCGACGTCCCGGCCAACCAGGCGAGCTTCCACCTGCGCCAGCTGGCCAAGTACGGGCTGGTCGAGGAGGCTCCCGACGAGGCGCGCGACAAGCGGGACCGGGTCTGGCGGATCGCCGACGCGGAGGGGATCAGCTTCCGCACCCGCGACATGCTCGACCAGCCCGGAGGCAAGGCGGCGTTCGCCGTCTTCCAGCGCAACGCCGTGACCTGGGGCCACCACCTCGTGGATCGAGCCCTCACCCCCGAGCCCGAGAACACCCGCCCCAAGAGCGTGTCGGAGTGGGCGCTGCGGCTCGCCCCCGAGGAGGCCGACGCGCTGACGCAGGAGATGACCGCGGTCGTCGAGCGGTGGCGCCAGCGCACCCAGGGCAAGGAGGGCGACGACCGCGCGACCTACTCCGTCTATCAGCTGATCCAGCCCTACCCCGACTACGAGCCGGGCCCGGAGGCCTGAGAGCTCGCGCCGGCGCGAGCCGTCCGGCGTCGTGTCGCGGCCGGTCGCCTAGATTGGCGCCATGCCCGTCCGACTCCGACCGGCCGACCCCGCCGAGGTCGACGCGGCCCTGGCGCGGACCCGAGCCGGGTCCGGCGACGCCCCGCCGGACCGCGCCGACCTCCGGCTGCTCACCAAGCACTTCCTCGCCGTCCTCGAGCAGCGAGCACCGGGCCGTTCGGTCGAGGTCCGGGTGCCGCCGTACGCCGCGGTCCAGGTCGTCCCGGGGGTGCGCCACACCCGGGGTACGCCGCCCGCGGTGGTCGAGCTCGACGCCGCGGCCTGGATCGCCCTGGCCACCGGCGAGCTGACCTGGGTCGACGCCGAGGAGGCCGGTCTCGTGCGTGCCTCCGGCGAGCGGGCCGACCTCTCGCCGTACCTGCCGCTGTCATAGGTTGGCCGGCATGAGCGCCACCGACGACAGCACCCTGCACGCCCGCGTCCAGGCCGTCCTGCCGGGTATCCGGCAGGACCTCGAGGACCTGGTCCGGATCGAGTCGGTGAGCGCCGACCCGGAGCGCGCGGACGAGGTGCAGCGCAGTGCCGAGGCGGTCGCCGAGCTGTTCCGGGCCGAGCGCTTCGAGCAGGTCGACATCGTCAGCATCGACGGCGGCGCCCCGGCCGTGATCGCGCACAAGGCCGGTCCCGAGGGCGCGCCCACCGTGCTGCTCTACGCCCACCACGACGTGCAGCCGGAGAACGACCACGCCGACTGGGACTCCCCGCCGTTCGAGCCCACCGAGCGCGACGGGCGCCTGTTCGCCCGGGGCGCGGCCGACGACAAGGCCGGCATCGCCGCCCACCTCGGCGCGCTGCGCGTGTACGGCGACGACCTGCCCGTCAGCGTCACCATGTTCATCGAGGGCGAGGAGGAGGTCGGCTCCGAGACGCTGCCGGCGCTGCTGAAGGCGCACCAGGAGCGGCTGAAGGCCGACGTGATCGTCATCGCCGACTCCGGCAACTGGGACATCGGCGTCCCTGCGCTCACCACCAGCCTGCGCGGACTGGTGCGACTCGACCTCGAGGTCCGGACCCTCACCCATGCCGTGCACTCCGGGATGTGGGGAGGGCTGGTCCCCGACGCGCTGATGGCGCTGTCCCGGCTGCTGGTCTCGCTGCACGACGACGACGGCAACGTGGCGATCGCGGGTCTGCACGCCGGTCCCGCCGCCGATGTCGACTATCCCGAGGAGCGGCTGCGCGCCGAATCCGGCGCCACCGCCGACCTCGCGTGGATCGGCAGCGGCTCCAGCGTCGAGCGGCTGTGGACCAAGCCGTCGCTGAGCATCACCGGTCTGGACGCACCCAAGGTCGCCGGCGCCAGCAACACCCTCGTCCCCTCCGCCCGCGCGCGCCTCTCGATGCGGATCGCGCCGGGGGACACCACGGCCAACGCGGTCGACTGCCTGGTCCGCCACCTCGAGGCGAACGTGCCCTGGGGCGCCACCCTCACCCACACCGTCGTCGACACCGGCGAGCCCACCCGGATCGACGCGACCGGTCCGGCGTACGACGCCGCGCGGGCCGCGTTCACCGAGGCGTGGGACGGCACCGAGCCGATCGACATGGGTGTCGGGGGGTCGATCCCGTTCATCGCGGAGTTCCTCGATGCCTTCCCCCAGGCGAGCGTCCTCGTCACCGGGGTCGAGGACCCCGACACCCGTGCCCACGGCGCCAACGAGGGTCTGCACCTGGCGGAGTTCGAGCGCGTGGTGCTGGCCGAGACGCTGCTGCTGCGCAACCTGGGACGGTGACGTCGGCTCGGTCGGGCGTGGTCAGACCGAGCTGAACCCACCGCTCGCCCGGGGTCGGCCCCGCAGCCGGGCGGCCCTCAGGCCGAGGGCAGGAACACGCGGAAGGTGCTGCCGGCCCCGAGCTCGGACTCGACCTCGAGCCGTCCCTCGTGGCGCGCGATCACCCGGCGCACGATCGCCAGGCCGAGGCCGGTCCCGGGCTGGGCCACGGCCTCCGGGTTCGACGAGCGGAAGAACTCGGTCCCGAGCCGGGCCACGTCGGCCGCGGAGATGCCGATGCCCTCGTCGGCGACGGTGAGCACCACCTCCCCCTCGGCCCGGGTCACGGAGATGTCGACGACGCCGCCGGAGCGGGTGTACTTCACCGCGTTGCTGATCAGGTTGGCGCAGACCCGGTCGAGCTCCGTGGCGTCACCGGACGCCCGCACGGTCCGGTCGGGGACGTGCACGCGGACGACCACGCCCTTCTGCTCGGCCGCGACCCGGGTCAGGTCGACGACCTCGTCGACGAGCTGGCTCAGGTCGACGGGCACCGTGATGACCGGGTTGTCGGCGTCGCCCACCTTCGAGAGCAACAGCAGGTCCTCGATGACGCGCACCATCCGGCGCGCGCCCCGGTCCATGGCGTTCAGCGAGCTCAAGGTGGTGCCCGAGAAGTCGGGTGAGGACTCCAGCATCTCGAGGTGGCCGAGCACCGAGGTCAGCGGGTTCTTGAGCTCGTGGGCGACCGTGGCGATCAGCTGGCCCTTGTAGGTGTCGAGCTCCTGGAGCTCCTTGACCAGGTGGTGCTCGCGCTCGAACGTGCGGGCGTTGAGGATCGCGCGGCCCAGGTCGTGGCCGATGTCGAGGGCCGTGGTCGCCTCGGCATCGGTCCACTCCGGCGCGCCGGCGGAGCGGGTGAGCACCAGGTTGCCGAGGCACTCCGGCCCCGCCCCGAGAGGGGTGAACAGCAGCGACTCGACGCCGATCTCCTCGAGGAACGCCAGGATCAGGGCGCCGTGCTCGGCGCTCAACGTCGGCCCGAAGGGCCGGTCCGGTGCGACGACGACCGGCCGCTGGCGCTTCCAGGCGATCCGCGCCGACGCCTCGGCGATCTCCACCATCGCCGGGCTGAGCTCGATGTCGCGACCGATGGCGGAGTAGATCGCGCTGCGGCCATCCTGGTCGAAGGTCTGCAGCCACATCCCGGCGGCGCGGAAGCCGTCGACCAGTGCCTCGCGGCTGTCGGCGACGATCCGGTCCAGGCTGAGCTGGGCGGTCGCGCGGCGCACGATGCGCCGGGCCGCCTCGGCCATCCGGACCTGCTCCGCGAGGGCCTCCCGCTCGAGCGCCACGATCACGGCCTGGCGGGCCTGCTCGGCGTACGCGTTGAGCACGGCACGCTGCGCCTCACCGGGCCGGCGACCGTCGACCGGGAGGTCCATGGCCAGGGTTCCCCGCAGCTGGTCCTCGTGGTCGTAGAGGGGGGCGATGAGCATGTCGAGGGGGTGCCAGGCGTCCGGTGCGTCGTCGATCGGGTCCATGTCGGGGACCCAGCCCCACTGCTCGCCGGCGCTGGCATCGAGCCGCTCGTGGGGCACGAACCGCAGCAGCCCCCAGTCGTCGGCCTTCGCGATCTCGGCCGAGAGCTGGTCGACCGGCGTGCGCCGGCCCTGCAGCGACTCGCTCGCCTCGTCGCTCCCGGCGACCGCCATCACCTCGAGCTTGCCGTCGCTGCGGACCACGCTGATCGCCGCGATCCCGAAGCCGGCCACCCGCGTGACGCCCTCGGCGATCATGCGCAGCGCGTCGCGAGACGGCGCGTCGGACCAGCCGGTCACGGGGCTGCTCGCCGATCTGGCGGGTGCGGTTTGCGACATCGCTCCTCGTCTGGCTCGTGGGCTCGAACCATGTTACGTCGATGTCGGCGCCGCACATCCGAACGTCCGAACCGGCATCGGCCGCCCCTCGACGCCGACGCAGGGCCGACGCGGGGCCGACGCAGGGCCGACGCGGCGCAGACGCGGCGCAGACGCGGGGCCGATGCCCCGTAGACTTGCGTCGTGCCCTTCCACAGCAGCCCCCGCAAGGGTGGCGACGGCAGGCTGACCGCGGCCCTCGACCCGCACGACCAGGGGCCCCAGGACGCGTGCGGGGTCTTCGGTGTCTGGGCGCCCGGCGAGGACGTCGCCAAGCTGACGTACTTCGGGCTCTACGCGCTCCAGCACCGTGGCCAGGAGTCCGCCGGGATCGCGGTGAGCAACGGCCGGCAGATCCTCGTCTACAAGGACATGGGGCTGGTCTCGCAGGCCTTCGACGAGACGACCCTGGCCTCGCTCAACGGGCACCTGGCGATCGGTCACTGCCGCTACTCCACCACCGGCGCCAGCACGTGGGAGAACGCGCAGCCGACGTTCCGCCCGACCGCCGACGGCTCGATCGCGCTCGGCCACAACGGCAACCTGATCAACACCCACGACCTCGCCCAGATGGTCACCGACCTGCCGGGCCCGCCCGACGAGCTCGATCTGCACACCCGCAAGGTCGAGACGTCGACCAACGACACCAGCCTGGTGACCGCGCTGTTCGCGCACCACCCGGACACCTCGCTCGAGCAGCGCGCCCTCGAGGTCCTCCCACTCCTCCAGGGCGCGTTCTGCTTCGTGTGGATGAACGAGGACACCCTGTACGCCGCCCGCGACCCGCAGGGCATCCGGCCGCTGGTCCTCGGCCGGCTCGAGCGCGGCTGGGTGGTCGCCAGCGAGGACGCCGCGCTCGCGACCATCGGCGCCAGCGTGGTCCGCGAGGTCGAGCCGGGCGAGATGATCGTCATCGACGAGAACGGGCTGCGCTCGCACCGCTTCGCCGAGCCGGACCGCAAGGGCTGCGTGTTCGAGTACGTCTACCTCGCCCGACCGGACGCCACGATCAACGCGCGGAGCGTGCACGAGTCGCGCGTCGAGATGGGCCGCCAGCTCGCCCGTGAGTACCCCGTCGAGGCCGACCTGGTGAT
>JBAWHI010000514.1:0-9797 GCA_049593675.1 Nocardioides sp. | reverse complement strand
CAGCTCGGACGCGCGGGCGGTGGCACGGCGGACCAGGTTGGTGATGCCGATGCCCCGAGCGCGCAGCCGGTCGCGGTCGGCGTCGGTCATCCCGTCCGACGGGCTGATCGGCTCGGTGATGATCCCGGCCAGCAGGAGGGCGGGGTAGAAGCGGTTGCCCGGGTGGGCGAAGTGGGTGCTGGTCGCGGCCGTCCAGAGTCCGGGGTTGATCCCCACGAACAGCAGCCGGAGGTCGGGTCCGAGCAGGTCGGGGACCTCGGCGTCGCGGTAGGACTCGAGCTCGGCTCGGGTGAAGCGGGCCACGGACGAAGCCTGCCATGTTCGGAACCCCGCACCGCCGGGCACCGTCTGACCACCATGCGACGACTTCTCGGTGCCCTCGCCCTCGCCCTCGCGCTCACCGGCTGCGGTGAGGAGGACCCGGGGCCCACCTCCACGCCCTCCGACACGGCGACGTCCAGCCCCGCCGACCGGCCGGCGGCCGACCCGGTGCTCGTGCACGCGACCGCTGCCGGCGGGGAGACCGCGGCGACCGTGACCCGGCTGCCGGACGACGACGCGCTGGCGGCGTACGTCGAGCAGTTCCGCGGCGGCCTGCCCGGCCTGGTGACCGAGGCGGCCGACGGCATCGCCGTGCGCGACGGTGAGGTGCTGGCCGCGCAGGTGGTCATGATCGGGTGCGACGTGCCGCCCGGAGCGGCCCTCACGGGCACCGGCGACGCCGTGGCGATCGTGGCCGACAAGGTGACGTCGCCGCTCAAGCAGTGCCTCGCTGCGGTGACGACCGTCGCGCTGGCGGCCGTCCCGGCCTGACGGAGGCCGGGCTACGGAGCGCGGTAGCGCACCGAGATCGCGTTGGCGACCCGGCGCTGCTGACCGTCGGACGGCTTGTTGAGGACCGCGAAGGCGCCCTTGCGGTTGCGGCCCACCATCGTCGACGACCCGCCACCGTCGAGGTTCAACGCCTCGTCGGCGCCGAGGTCGACCATCAGGTCGGCGAGCTCGACCATCGTGTAGCCGCGGCTCCGGCTGCTGCGTCCGTCGACCACGAGCAGCAGCACCTCGCCGGTGTCGCTGTCGACGCCGACCGCCGTGCGCGGATGCAGCTCGCGGTCGTCGACGACGCGGATGATTCCCTCGTTGACCAGGAGGACGTTGCCGCTGATCGCCATCCGCGGGTTGCCCGGCAGCGACGAGGTGACCTCGACCCGGGTGCCCTTCGGCAGCTCCCGGCGCAGCGTGGCCGCGCCGCCGCCCCTGCCGACCAGCACCAGCCCGCGGATCTGCTTGTCGGTGCTGAGCTTGCGGCGGTTCTGCACCACCCGGCCGTTGCCGGCCACGGTGACCTGGCGGACCTGCTGGCGCTGCCCCTGGGTGGCTCGGTAGCCGGCCGTCCGGCCCCAGCGGGGCGTGTAGACACCGACCCCGCCCGGGGTGACGAACGGCGAGTTCAGGTTGGTGACCCGCACCTCGGGGTGCCGGACCACCCGGGCGGTCATCGGCAGCGGGCCGATGCGGGCCTTGCCGTTGCGGGCGATGAAGAAGGCGTTGTTCCAGCCCTGCTGCCGGGCGTGCACGAGGCCCCGACCGCGGTCCCTGCCGAGGCCGAGGGGCGCTCCGGTCTGACCGATGTCGAAGAAGTCGCCGTTCACGCCGGCGACGGCGCGGTCCCGGGAGACGAGCTTGGTGACCGTCGAGCCGCTGCGCACCTGCCTCAGGCTCGCGTAGTCGACCTTCAGCCCGGGTGTCCTCGGGTCGACCGTCAGCAGGTGCGCCCGGATCGGCCCGCGCGCGTCGGTCTGGCTGAACTTCGTGTAGGTGACCCCGGGGGCGACGTCCCAGCTGACCTGGCTGGTCGTCGTCGCGCGTCCGGCCGCGGGGAGACGGGGGGTGAAGGTGCCCGGTTCGCCGCCCGAGGTGTGCTCGGGATGCAGCTCGCGCTGCTGACCGGACTGCAGCCCGCGCTGCTGGTCGGGCTGCTGCGGGTGGGTCTGGCCGGTGGGGGCGCCGGCGAGGGCCGGGCCCGCCGTGATCAGCGCGCACGTCGCCAGGACGGCCGAGAGGGTCAGGCGGTTGCGCACTCACGCAAGGGTAGGTGGCCCGGTCGGCGGTTGCGCGGAGGCTAGGGTCGGCGCGTGGCGCGGCCGTGGAACACGTTCGTCGAGGGCGACAACCTCGACGTGCTGCCCACGGTGCCCGCGATCCTGGGCTCCCCGGAGGCGGCGCCGGTCGATCTGGTCTACATCGACCCGCCCTACAACACCGGCAACGAGTTCTCCTACCGCGACGTCTTCGCCGGGCACGACGCCTGGCTGGCGATGATCCGGCCCCGGCTGGAGGCCGCCCGCGAGCTGCTCCGCGAGAGCGGCGCCATCTTCGTGAGCATCGACGACAACGAGGCGGCGCGGCTGCGGCTGCTGATGGACGAGGTGTTCGGCGAGCAGAACTTCCTCGCCCAGGTGGTGGTCAACCTCAACCCGAAGGGCCGCCAACTCGGCCGAGGCTTCGCCACCAGCCACGAGTACCTCCTCGTCTACGCCCGCGACGCCCGACGTACCGCCCTGGATGCCACCTCGCCGGACGCCGTCGACGAGCGCGACTTCCCGCTCACCGCCCCCGACGGCCGCCGCTACCGGCACCTGCCGCTGCGCAACACCAACAAGAAGTTCAACCCGGTGACCGCCCGGACCCTGCACTTCACCGTCTGGGGCGATCCGGAGAGCGGCCGGGTGAGCACCACGGCGTTCGAGGGCGCCGTCGAGATCGGGCCCGTCTTCGGTGACGGCCGCCCGGCGGTCTGGCGGTGGAGCCGGCCCCTGATCGACGAGCGCCCCGACGACCTCGTGTGCCGGCGCGTGAACGGCAAGCTGGGGGAGCGGGTCGACGTCTTCCAGCGCGACTGGCTGCACCGCGACACCCCCGGCGGGCGCCGCAAGAAGCTGCGCACGATCTGGCTCGCCGAGGAGGTCGGGTCGACCGACACGGCCGTCCAGGAGCTCAAGGACCTCGTGGGCCACGTCTTCGAGTCGCCCAAGCCGACCGGGCTGGTGCGGCGGATCCTCGCCACGATGCCGGACGACGCGGTGGTGCTCGACTTCTTCGCGGGGAGCGGTACGACGGGGCACGCGGTCGCCCTCCAGAACGCCGCGGACGGGGGCACCCGCCGGTGTCTCAGCGTGAACTCCGCCGAGCCGACCCGGGCCGGATCCAACGCTCACGCAGCGGGGCTGCTGAGCGTCGCCGACATCACCAGGGCCCGCCTTCGCGCGGTCGCCGAGACGGTCGGCGGAGGGCTGGATGAGTGGCTCGAAGCACCAGCGATTACGGTCCCAGAGTGAGCCGTCACTTCTTCGTCCGCCGCAACCTCGCCCGTCTGCTCCTCCGGATCGTGCGGTGGAAGACGGTCGGGTCGGTCCCCCGGAAGGGGATCCTGGTCGGTGCGCCGCACACGTCCAACTGGGACTGGGTGCTCACCCTGCTCCTGGCCTGGGACAACAACGTGCAGATCCGGCTGCTGGTGAAGGAGTCGTTCTTCCGCGGCCCGCTCGCGCCGATCCTGCGCGCCACCGGTGCCGTCGAGCTCGACCGCGCCAACCCGGGCGCGACGATCCGGCAGCTGGTGGCGGACTCCGCGAGTGACGAGACGTTCCTGCTCGGCATCGCGGCCGAGGGCACCCGCAGCAAGGGGGAGTACTGGAAGTCCGGCTTCTACCGGATCTCCCAGCAGACCGGCCTGCCGGTCACGCTCGCCTTCCTCGACGCCCCCTCGCGCACGGTCGGGTGGGGTCCGACGTTCGCACTGACCGGCGACGTCGGCGCCGACATGGACCGCATCCGCGAGTTCTACACCGACAAGCGCGGCATCAAGCCGGAGGGCGCGACCGAGCCGCGGCTCCCGGAGGAGGACCGCTCCTAGACGCCCGCGCCCTTCTCGAGGGCGTTGAGCTCGTCGTCGAGGTGGCCGAGCAGGCGCTGCAGGTGGGGGACCGTCCGGCGACAGCCGATCAGCCCGAAGGCCATCTTCGCGTCGTACGACGTGCAGGTGATGTTGAGCGCCATCCCGTTGATCGGGATCGACAGCGGGTAGGTGCCGACCATCTTCGCGCCGTTCCAGTAGTGCGCGGTGCGTGGACCGGGCACGTTGCTGATGATCAGGTTGTACGGCGGGCGCACGATGCCCTGGACCCGCAGCAGCGGGGCGACGATCGCCGGTGCCTGGCCGAGCGCGCTCATCGCCTGGATCTGCAGGGGCGTCATGCTCGAGAGCGCCTCCTTGCCGTCCTTCATGGACCGGTGGATCGCCTCGAGCCGGTCGATCGGGTCCGCGCGATCGGTGGCCAGCTGGCACATCACCGACCCGACGGCGTTGCCACCGTCCCCCGACGCGGTGTTCGACTCCTTGGCCTTCAGGCCGACCGGCACCATCGCGACCAGTGACGTGTCGGGGAGCGCGTCGAGCTCGAGGAGGTACTGCCGGACCGCTCCGGCGCACATCGACAGCACCACGTCGTTGATCGTGGTGCCGGTCGCCTTGCCGATCGAGCGGAGCCGCTCGATCGGCCAGTCCTGGGCCGCGAACCGCCGCGAGCCCGTGATCGTCTGGTTGAAGATCGTGCGCGGGGCGTAGAGCGAGACCGCCGAGGTCTCGTTGCGCACGCCCTTGGAGAGGGTGCGGACGAGCGCGCCGGGCATGCCTGCGGCCTCGGATGCGATCCCGAGGGCCGAGCGCATCGCCTGGGTCGGGATCTCGGCGAGCCCGACCTCCGGCTTCACCGAGCCGCTGCGGCCGCTGCCGCGCCGGGTGCGGGCGTCCCAGGGCGCGGGCATCTCGCGGCGGTCCGGGTCGGTGGACAGGACACTCTGCAGGAGCCGCATCGCGGAGACGCCGTCGACCAGCGCGTGGTGGGTCTTCGTGTAGAGCGCCACCCGGCCGTCGCGCAGGCCCTCGATGACGTGGGCCTCCCAGAGCGGCCGCTCCCGAGCGAGCCGGGTGCCGTGCAGCCGGCCGGCGAGGTCGAGCAGCTCACGAACCCGGCCCGGCTTCGGCAGCGCGCTGTGCCGGACGTGGTGCTCGATGTCGAACTGCTCGTCCTCGATCCACACCAGCTGCCCGGCCGTGGACAAGGAGCGGTGCGGCCGCTTGAGGAAGAGCGGGGCGACCTCGTCGACGTCGCGCATCGCCTCGTACATCTCCCGCGCGAAGCCGCGCCCGGCGCCCTCCGGCTTCTCGAAGAGCTGGAGCCCGCCGACGTGCATCGGCATGCTGCGGTTCTCCGTCAGCAGGAATGCGGTGCCGGTCGGATCGATCGGAGAGACCACGAAAGCCCCCTTGGTTGGTCGTGGGCGTCCGAGTGTGGCTGCTCGTGAGCAGTGCCACAACCCGGACGTCGGGCGATCGGTCGCCCGACGCTGGCAGCAGAGCACCACGATCACGGTGCCCTGGCCCGGTGGACGTCCACAGGACCCGGGTCCCGTCGGGCGTTCCCCAGGCGGTCCCCGCAGCGGCGGCGACCGTCCTCGATCCTGCCTAGCGTCGCCGGCATGAGATGGATCATCAGCATCGCCACCCTGCTCGGCATCTGCCTGGGCGGCGCCACCGCCACCGCGCTCGCTGCCCTGGACCCACCGCCCGGCGACACCATCGTCGAGGTCACCGGCGACAGGGCCAACGGCTTCGAGATCCGGCACTACGACGGCAGCGCGCTCTATCCGCCCACCGGCTCCGAGGCCCGCGCCGAGTGCTCGGCCTACGACACGCGCGTCGCCCGCGTCCGCTGTCGCACCGAGGTCCGCACCTGGTACCGCGATCTCGGTGACCTCAAGCGGGCGCTGGACTGGGCGCACGACCAGTGAGCCGCGAGGCCGCCGGTCGGTCCGTGGCAGGATCGCGGCCATGGAGGCGCGCCCGCTCGACCGGATGTGGGATCGCGGCCGTACGTCGGCGCGCGCCCGGGTCCGCCGGCTGCAGTCCAAGTCCTGGCAGATCGGCCAGTGTGCGGTCGCCGCCGCCGTCGCCTGGTTCATCGCGGCGGACATCTTCGGACACCCGACGCCGTTCTTCGCCCCGGTCGCCGCCGTGGTCGCCCTGGGCACCTCCTACGGCCAGCGACTGCGCCGGGTGGCCGAGGTCACCGTCGGGGTCGCCGTCGGCGTGCTGCTCGCCGATCTGCTGGTGGCGTGGCTCGGGTCCGGGGCCTGGCAGATCGGGCTGATCGTCGCGCTGGCGATGTCGGCGGCGTTCCTGCTCGACGGCGGCCAGCTCTTCGTGACCCAGGCAGCCGTCCAGTCGATCGTGATCGCCGCGCTGGTGGCCGAGCCGAGCCAGGCCTTCACCCGCTGGACGGACGCGGTGATCGGCGGCGCCGTCGCCCTCGTCGCCGCGACCGTCGTCCCGGCCGCACCGCTGCGTCGCCCGCGCGAGCAGGCCGCCGTCGTGGTGCGCAAGATCGGCCACCTGCTGCGAGCCGCCGGCGAGGTGATGGTCGATGGGGAGACCGCGCGGGCGATGGAGGTGCTCGCCGACGCCCGCTCCACCGACTACCTGATCCGGGAGCTCCAGGTCGCCGCCGACGAAGGTCTGTCGGTCGTGGAGTCGTCGCCGTTCCGGGTCCGGCACCGCCAGGGGCTGCGCAAGATGGCCGACCTGGTCGACCCCCTGGACCGGGCTCTGCGCAGCACCCGGGTGCTGGTGCGGCAGACCGCCGTCTCGGCCTACCACCGGCTGCCGGTGCCGCCGTCCTACGCCCGGCTGGCGCTCGACCTGGCGGACGCCACCCTCCTGGTCGCCGAGGAGCTCGGGCGAGACCGGATGGCGATCGCTGCGCGCCCGGCCCTGCTCGCCGTGGCCGAGGCGAGTGGGCAGGTCGAGCGCACCGAGGTGCTCGTGGCCGAGGCGGTCCTGGCGCAGATCCGCTCCGTGGTCGTCGACCTGCTGATGGTCACCGGGATGGCCCAGCTCGAGGCGACCGACGCGATGCCCCCGCCGCGGTAGTCGAGCTCGGCGGGCTAGGAGTCCAGCCCGTCGCGCAGCTCGCGCACGATCGAGTCGACCACCGCCACCAGGTCACCGCCCGTCGCCTCCGCGACGGCGCGCTGGCGCTGGTAGGACCCGCCGCGGCGCGGGATGTCGGCGACCGAGGCGAGCTCGGCCGCGCAGCCCAGCCGCGCGGCGACCGGCGCGAGTCGCTCGAGCAGGTCAGCGAGGTCGTCGGTCACCAGCCGTTCGTGGGAGGCGGCGTCGGTGATCACGATGGCCTCCAGCCCGTAGCGGGCCGCCCGCCACTTGTTCTCCTGCACGTGCCACGGTGGCAGCACCGGCAGCGTCTCGCCGGCCGCGACCCGGGCGTCCAGGTCGACCACGAGGCAGTGCATCAGCGCGACCAGCGCGGACAGCTCGGTGAAGTTGGAGACCCCGTCGCAGATCCGGTTCTCCAGCGTGCCGTGGGTGGGGGAGGGTCGGACGTCCCAGCGGATCTCGTTGAGCCCGTCGATCACCCCGGTGGTGAGCTGGTCGCCGGCGAACCCCTCGAACTCCGACCACCGCTCGAACTGGAACGGCAGCCCGGCCGTGGGCAGCTGCTGGAACATCAGCGCCCGGTTGGAGGCGTAGCCGGTGTCGAGCCCGGCCCAGATGGGCGAGGCTGCGGAGAGGGCGAGCAGGTGGGGGTAGTGGTTGAGCAGCCCCGACAGGACCGGGAGCACCCGGTCCCGATCCGGCAGGCCGACGTGCACGTGGACGCCCCAGATCAGCATCTGCCGGCCCCACCACTGGGTGCGATCGATCAGCTCCTGGTAGCCGTGGCCCTCGCTGAGCTGCTGGCCCGACCACGACGCGAAGGGGTGCGTGCCGGCGCCGTACAGGTCGATGCCCAGGTCGTCGCCGGCTGCCAGCACGACCGTGAGGGTCTCGCGGAGGTCGGCCATCGCCTCGTCGACGGTGTGGCAGATGCCGCTGACGATCTCGATCGTGTTGCGCAGCAGCTCCGTGTGCAGCTTGCCCGGGTCCGGCAGCCGCGGCTTGGCGCGCGCGAACAGGTGGGTGGCGTCGTTGCGCAGGTCGCGGCTGCGGCGGTCGACGAGTGCCAGCTCCCACTCGACGCCGAGCGTGGGTTCAGCCGAGGCGTGGAAGTCGATGCGCACACGGATCAGCGTTCCACAGGTCGGGGCTCCTCCGGCTCGCCCACCCGGGCGAGCCAGCGTCGCGCCGTGGGGGCGTCGTACGGCGCGGCCGCGGTCGCGACGAGAGCGTGCACCCGGTCGCACGAGGCCATGGCGCCGGCGACGACGTCCTGGGGGTAGCCGAACCGGATCCGGTGATCGGCGAACTCGTCCTCGTCGTCGACCCAGACCCTGCCGGTCCGGCCGCGGATCACGTCGAGGTCGAGGTCGACCGCGCGCAGCACGGACCCGTCCCAGACCGGCGGCGTCGTGATGTCGACGTACACCTGCACGGGCCCGCCCACGTCGTGGAAGGTCGCGAGCCAGCCCCGCTCGGGAGCGCTGCCCCCGGTCGGTGGGACCAGCCCCACCTGGCGGGTCGGGGCGACGTACGTCGCGCCCGGGCGGCTCATCGGAGTGCCGGCCGGGATCCCCAGCCAGTCGCCGTGCTCGTCGCTGCCGAGGTAGTTCGCGTCGAACTCCCAGTGCGGTTGGTCACCCCATTTCGTCATCACGACTCGGACCGCGTCCCCGATGGTCAGGCTCACCTGGCCTGTCTACCAGCCTGCTGCCACCATGGCGGCCATGCTGGAGGCGCGTGAGCTCAACCTGACCCTCGACTTCTGCCTGCGTGTCGGTGAGCTGCTGCTGTCCTCCGGGGCAGGGGCGGCCGACGTCACGGCGACGATGCAGGCGCTGTCGTGGGAGTACGGCGTGCGCAACCCCGACGTGGACGTCACCTTCACCAGCCTGTCGATGTCCCATCAGCTGGACCCGGAGGAGCCGGCGGTCGTGCTGATCCGCCAGGTCAAGCAGCGCGACATCGACTACGAGGACCTCACCATGGTCGACCATCTGGTGCGCGACGTGCTCCACGACGAGGTCGACATCAAGGAGGCCCGGACCAGGCTCGCCCGGATCGTCTCCTCCGGGCACACGAGGCCCCGCTGGGCGGCCACCCTCGGCTGGGGGGTCATGTGCGCCGGTATCGGTCTCCAGCTGGGCGGTGACGCTGCGGTCATCGCGATCGCGTTCGTGGCCGCGGCCGGCATCGACCGCCTGCAGCTCGTGATGGGCCGGCGGAGGTTGCCGTACTTCTACCAACAGGTGGCGGGCGGGGCGCTCGCCACGATCATCGCGGTGCTCGCTGCGGCGGCGTGGAAGGACCTCGACCCCTCGCTCGTGGTCACCGCCAACATCATCATGCTGCTTGCCGGGATCGGCTTCATGGGTGCGCTCCAGGACGCGCTCTCCGGCTTCTACATCACCGCCGGGGCCCGTCTGACCGAGGCGCTCCTGGCAACCGCAGGGATCATCGCCGGGGTCAGCGGCGGTCTGACCCTGGCGGACATGATCGGCGTCGACGTCCCTCGGATCGACCCGGGCGTCGCCGACCTCAAGACGGTCACGGTCACCGCGGTGGGCGGCGCGATCGCCGCAGCGGCGTTCGCGTACGCGTCGTACGCGCCACGCCGGAGCCTGCTGCCGATCGGACTGGTCGCCGCCCTTGCCCTGGTGATCGCCCAGGCCGGCAACCTGACCGGCATCAGCAAGACGTGGCCGACCGCAACGGCCGCCTTCTTCGTCGGTCTGGTCAGCTACACCCTCGCCGGACGGCTCCGGGTGCCGCCGTTGGTGGT
>JBAWHI010000513.1:0-2762 GCA_049593675.1 Nocardioides sp. | reverse complement strand
CGGTAGGCGTCGAGCCAGCGGCGGTCGATGCGCTCCTTGAGCAGCCGACTGGCCCGGCCCAGCCACCACCACCGACCGCGGACCGCGAGCGCGGTGCCCGCGCCCAGGTCGAGGATCGAGAGGGCGTGGCGCTGCGGGCGATAGACGGGCGGCTTCCGGTCGCCCCCGCGCGCCTCGAGGGCGCTCAGGAGCACCGGCCCCTGTCGCACGCCATGGACGCCGACGCGGGCGAGTCGACCGAGCAGGAAGTCGGCGCAGTCGCCGGCGGCGTACACATCGTCGTGGTCGCGGTGCTGGAGGGTGGCGCGGACGGGGATCCCCGCGGGTCCGCCCAGCGCCGGCTCCCTCGCAAGGGGCGGCGGGACCAGCCCGGCTGCGAGGACCGCGAGGTCGTGTGGCAGCTCCCGCCCGTCCGCAAGGGTCACCGCGTCGGCTCCGACCGCGAGGATCGCAGCGTCGACGTGGAGCTCGACCCCGCGGCTCCCGAGCAGCGCGAGCAGGCGACGCGCGGCCCGCGGAGGCAGTGTCGCGAAGGGGCGCTGGCTGGACTCGAGGAGGAGCACACGAGCGACGTCCGGGCGGGCGCCCAGCTGAGCTGCGAGCTCGATGCCGCTCGGTCCGGCCCCCACGACCGTGATGCGACGGCCTCCCTCGGGGGCGACGGCGTGCAGCTGCTCGCGCATCGCCGCCAGGTCGGAGAGCGGCTTGACCCGCACCACGGACGGGTCGACGGGCACGCCGGACGGCTCGGCGGCGACACTGCCGATGTTGAACGAGACGACGTCCCACCCCAGGGTGCGCCCGTCGTCGACCGCGACGGTGCGCCCGTCGAGGTCGACGCCGATGGCGCGAGCGTCGAGGTGCTCGAGCCGGCGGCCCCGGCCGAGCGCGGCGATGTCGATCAGCCCGCTCGCCGGGTCACGGGAGCCCGCGGCGGCACTCGCGGCGGCACCGCTGTAGGCGAACCACCGCGGTGCGACCAGCGTGATGTCGTAGCCGGCCCGGCGCAGGCGCTCGGCGTGCCTGATCAGGTGGAGGTGCGCGTGCCCGGCGCCGACGAGCAGGAGGCGACCCTCAGCCGGCACGGCGTCCCAGCCACCAGCGGCGGGTGCCGGCGAGAGCGTGCAGCGCCCGTCGGGTGGCCGGACGCTCCAGCTGCTCACGGACGTCGGCCACGGCGGCGCTCCACACCCCGTCGTTCCAGGTCGGATAGGCGTGGGTGATGCCCGCCAGGTCACGGGTGCGCAGACCGCGGCGGATCGCGACCGTCAGCTCGCCGAGGGTCTCGCCCGCGCGCGGTCCCACGACGGTCGCGCCCAGGAGCCGGCCCTTGCGGTCGATGGCGATCCGGGTGAAGCCGTTGGTGCGGCCCTCGCTGACCGCCCGGTCGACGTGCTCGTGGTCGAGGGTGATGAGGCGGACGCCGTCGCGCTCGCGCTCGGTGTCGATGCCGACGGCCGCGACCTCGGGCTGGGTGTAGGTCACGCGCGGCACGGCGGTGGTCTCCACCGAGCGGCGTACGCCGAGGACGGCGTTGCTCGCGGCGAGGCTGCCGTGCACGCTGGCGGTGTGGGTGAACTGGGGGTGCCCGGTGAGGTCGCCCGCCGCCCAGACGCGGGGGTTGGTGGTGCGCAGGTGCCGGTCGACCACGAGGAAGCCCCGCTGGTCGGTCTCGACCCCGATCCGTTCCAGGCCCAGGTCGCTCGTGCGAGGACTGCGGCCCACCGCGACCAGCAGCCGGTCGAACTCGACGATGTCGCCGTCGGCGAGACGGAGGCGGCCGGCCGGTGAGCCGGCCCGGTCCGAGTCGACCGCCTCGACCTGCTGCCCGACCCGGACGTCGACCCCGTCGGCGACCAGCGATCCGTGGACGACGAGCGCGGCGTCGGCGTCCTCGCGGGGGAGGATCCGCTCCGCCCCCTCGACCAGGGTGACGGCCGAGCCGAGCCGCGCCATCGCCTGGCCGAGCTCGCAGCCGATGCTTCCGGCGCCGAGCACGGCGAGGCGGGCGGGAGCGGACGTGAGGTCCCAGATCGAGTCGCTGGTCAGGACGTCCACGTCGGCCAGGCCGGGGATGGGCGGCATCGCCGGCGCGGCGCCGGTGGCGATGATGGCCTGGGTGAACCGCACCGGGTCGTCGTCGACCGTCGCGGTGCCCGGTCCGGTGAAGCGCGCCTGACCCGACCGGACGCTCACCCCGACCTCCTCGATGGCCTCGTGCGAGTCGATGGGCGCGATCGTGGCGATGGCCTCGTGGACGTGGGTCATCACGCGTGCGAAGTCGACCCGGACGTCGGTGACCGTCACGCCGAGCCGACCGGCGCCACGGGCCCCGGCAGCGGCGTCCGCGGCGCTCAGCAGCGCCTTGGAGGGCACGCAGCCGGTCCAGAGGCAGTCGCCGCCGGTGCGGTGCCGCTCTACCAGCAGGACGCTGGCGCCGAGTCGCGCGGCGGTCTTGGCCGCCACGATCCCGGCCGTACCGCCGCCGATGACGAGGACGTCCCACGTCTTGTCGGGGCTCACGAGCGGCCCTCGGTCAGGTCGTCGAGCACGGTCCGCATCCGGTCCACCGAGGCGGGGTCGACGGGTCGACCCGACCACAGCGAGAAGGCGCGGTGCAGGAGCCGGTGCTGGTGCATCAGCTCCTCGCAGCGCTCGCAGGTCGCGACGTGCGCCTCGAGGCGGGTGATCTCGCCGGGAGTGAGCGGCGCGGCAGGATCGGAGTCGAGGTAGCGCTGGATGCGTCGCGCTGACCAGTGGCA
>JBAWHI010000512.1:0-1808 GCA_049593675.1 Nocardioides sp. | reverse complement strand
CCCGCACGTTCGCCCAAGCAGCCGCCAGCCGGTGGGCAGCCTCGGTGAGCTCGTCAGCAGGCCGCGTCCACGGGATTCGTACGAAGCTGTCGAGCCCGCCCTCCGCGGCGAAGACCGGTCCCGGCGCCACGATCACGCCGTGTCGCTCGGCCTCGGCGGCGACGGCGGTGGCGAAGGCGCCCGGCAGGTGGCACCACAGAGCGAGCCCGCCGGTCGGGAGGTGGAAGGTCCAGTCGGGCAGGTCGGCGCGGACGGCGGCGACGAGCGCATCGCGCTGGCCTCGCAGCCGGTCGCGGTTGGCGGCCAGCACGGTGTCGGCGTCGGCGAGCAGGCGCGTCAGTACGAGCTGCTCCATCACCGGGGCCCCCAGGTCCATGCTGATCCGGGCCTGGGTGAGCCGCTCCATCGTCGCGCGCGGGGCGCGGATCCACCCCAGCCGCAGGCCGCCCCAGAAGCTCTTGCTCGCGCTGCCGATCGTGATCGCGTCACCGGCGAAGGCCGCGAACGGTCGCGGCATCTCCTGACCCTCCAGGGCCAGGGCCTGGTGGGCCTCGTCGACGATCGCGACGGTGTGGGCGCGGCGCAGGTGGGCGGCGTACTCCTCGCGCTGGGCGTCCGACATCAGGTGCCCGGTCGGGTTGTGGAAGTCGGGGATCAGGTAGGCCAGCCGCGGCGCGGTCTGGCGCACGATCGCGCCGACGGCGTCGATGTCCCAGCCGTCCGGGTCGACCGGTGCCGGAGTGAGCCGCGCGCCGCCGTGGCGCAACGCGTCGGTGGCGTTGGGATAGGTCGGCGACTCGACCAGGACCCGGTCGCCGGGGCTGGTGAAGGCCTGCGCCACGATCGACCCGGCCGACAGCGCGCCCGGCGTCACCATGATCTGATCGGGGTCGGTGGGCAGTCCGCGCTCGTCGTACGACGCGGCGATCGCCTGCTGCAGCTCGGGAAGCCCCGCAGGGAAGTAGCCGTGCCCGCCGAGGTACGCCGGCAGCTCGGCCGCGGCGTCGGCGTAGGCCTGGGCGAGACCGGGTGGGGCCGAAGGCGCGGCGCAGTTGAGGTCGATCGCGTCGGTGTCGCCGGCCCGGGGGAGCAGCGCCCGGTCGTGCGCACGCGCCCGGCCACCGGGCACCCGGGTGAACGTGCCGGCACCGCGTCGGGCCTCGACGTAGCCGGCGTCGCGCAGCTCGGCATAGGCCCGGGTCACCGTGGTCCGGGAGACCGCGAGAGCCTCGGTCAGCTCGCGCTCGCTCGGCAGCCGGGTGTCCAGCGGGATCCGGCCGTCGCCGATCAGCAGCACCAGCGCGTCGGCCAGTCCGGCGTACGCGGGGGAGCGGTCGAAGTCCCCGACCAGAGTGGCCACCCGGGTGGCGCCGATCGAACGCGTCATGCAGGCCACCTTCTCACGATTGGCTATTCAGAAGAAGGCCAATCGCGCGCATCATGGGTGTCGTGACCACGCTCGCCCACCCTCCCGTCGCTCCGGCGGGACTCATCGACCTCGGACCGATCGCGCAGCTGCGCGCCGGTCGACTGCCACGCCGGCTGCTCCAGCTGTACGTCGGGCTGGTGGCCTACGGCGCCTCGCTCGCGCTGATGGTGCGAGGCGACCTCGGACTGGCGCCCTGGGACGTGCTGCACTCCGGCCTGATCCAGCACCTGCCGATCACCCTCGGTCAGGCGGTCGTGCTGATGAGCTTCGTGGTGCTGCTGCTGTGGATCCCGCTGCGCGAGATGCCCGGCCTCGGGACCCTCTCCAATGCGCTCGTGGTCGGCCTCGCGGCCGACGCGACCCTGGTGCTGGTCGACCG